>JAHFCH010000020.1 GCA_023249635.1 Fibrobacterota bacterium | reverse complement strand
AAACCCGAAGTTTGACCGGAAGCTATGGCCCGCGCTGGCATTCCCCTCCGGGAATCGCTCGAAGTTTCTGCCGGGCCCGGTCGGCAGGACTTTCCCGTTCCTGGCGCGAAGCTTCAACTCCTGCTTCAAAATTCGCGCTAATTCGACCTTTTTAAGGGCTTTCCGGTTCATTCCTGGGTTGGCACCGTACTTGCTTTGTTACCCCTGTACACCATAACCGCTTTCCGAAGGAGCGTATATGTTCTCCGACACGATGGAAATCACAGATAAGAGAAATCAAGAACCCTTAATCAGCATCCGTGATGCAGCCCGCATCATCGGAGTTCCGCCCCATACCATCCGGTACTGGGAAAAGGAATTCTCCGACTTTCTGGTGGCGCCCCGGACCATGGGGAAACAGCGCCGTTACGGGGATGCCCAGATCATCAAGCTGCGGACCATCTTCCGCATGCTTAAGGAAGAGGGTTACTCGATTGCAGGCGCCAAGCGCGCGCTTGCCAAGCAGAACCAAGCCGCCAACCTGTCCAACAGCCAGGCCACCGGTACCTTGGAAACCTTGAGCGCAGAGATGGCCGAAAAAATCCTGGCATTGGTCAAGAATGAGCTCAGCTACCAGTTCTAGGAAGCCGCTCTACTCCGTCATCATCGTCACCTACAATTCGCGCGACAACATCCGGGTTTGCCTGGACTCGTTGCGGGGATGCGGTACCGGCGGGAACGCCCTTACCGATGGGAGTCACGAGGTGATAGTGGTGGACAACGATTCGCGCGATGGAACGCAGGACTATCTGCGGGCCCAGGGCGACATCCGCGCCATCCTCAACGGGGTGAACAACGGTTTTTCCAAGGGCTGCAACCAGGGGGCGGCGATCGCGCAAGGCGAATACGTCATCTTCCTGAACCCCGACACCTTGGTCACGAAGGGCTGGTCGCATTGCATGGCGCGCTACTTCGAGGACAAGACGGTCGGCGCGGTAGGTCCCGTATCGAATTACGTGGCCGGACTGCAACGCCTCGACTTGAACCTGCCTCCCGCCTGGCGCGACGCGAAGTCGTTCCCCGGCAACGGCGCCGCCGAAGTGGCGGAGAACCTCGCGCGCATCCTCAAGGATGGCAATGCCGGCAAGGGAGTGGCCACCAAGTTGCTCATCGGCTTCTGCCTGATGATGGAGCGGTCGCGGTACGCGTCGATGGGCGGCATGGACGAGGACCTGTTCCTGGGCAACGATGATCTCGATTTGAGCTGGCGGCTTCGGAATGCCGGACTCAAGCTCGTCGTCGCCGCGGACGCGTTCGTGTTCCACGAGGGCCAGAAGAGCTTCAAGACCGAAAAGAAATCCACCGTCGACCGCCTGACGCAGGAGTCGACCGATGCGATGTACAAGAAACTGGTGAGACATTACGGCGGCAGGAAAAACGTTCCCGCGGCCTTGGATTTGTGGGGGATCGGCTGGTTCAGCCCTTCCCAGGAAGTATTGGCGAGGTCCGATGCGGACCTTTTGGATCAAGCGGGAGGCTCTATGATGAACGGACTCAAACGAAACACCGCGGGCAAGAACGATTCCGCCCCCCAAGGCGCGCAGAGCAACTGGAACTCGGTTACCGCGGTCGTCTACGCGGGCGGCGCCTCCGGCGACGTCAACGCGCGCCTGGAACGCACCCTCGCCGCCTTACCCGCGCGGCCCGGGGTCGAAATCATCGTCCTCAACGGCACCGCCGGATCGGTATCCGCCGATGCTCCCACGGGAGCGAATCTGCGCAAGCTGGATCTGGGCGCGCAGGTACCCGCCCGCCAAGCCATCGAAATAGCCCTGGCCCTGATGCCCGGCAGCCATGCCTTCTTCTGCGTCGCGGGCGTGGAATCGTCGACGATGTTCAATCACTGGCTCGACAAGCGCGACCTCGCTTCCCTGGACGCCGCCATGCCCCTGCCCCTGCGCATCGGGGAAGGCATGGGCCCCAAGGACGAAACCGCATCCGGCTGCGCCCTGCTGGCCCGTAAGGACTGGCTCGCCAAGAGCATCGCCGCCATCGCCACTGCCGATACCGCCGCCTTCCTGGCCGCCTTGGGCGCATTGGCCCGCAGCGAAGCCGCCGGCAAGGCCATCGATCCTCCCTGGCTCATGGCCCGCGCATCCGATATGCCCGTCGGCTTGACCGTCACCGCCCCGGAATCCGCTCCGGCCGCTCCTGCTCCTTCAGCCGCTTCGGCCGCTTCGTCGGAACCCAAGCAAAGCTGGACCGCCGTGCAGAAGCCCAAGGAATCGGGCACCTTGCCCCTCTCCAAGTCGCTCCAAGCCGCCTTGGGGAAAATGGGCGACGCCCAGTCGGCTCAAACCGTACCTGCCGATTTCGCCGGTCTTATCGCTTCAATCGCCGCCGCCGTAAACTCGGCATCGGCCTCAGGTCCCGCTGCCGCGGTCAACGCGCCCGCGCCCGCCCCTGCACCTGCTAAGCCCGCCATCGCGCCTAAGGGCCAAGACGGCATCAGCCTTTATCCCGAAAGCCTGCGCCCGTTCCTGCGCGACTCCAAATACATCTGCTTCGCGGGCTCCAAGGCCGGCGGCCTCGGCATCACCGGCGGCATCAAGGTCTTCAACGTCCTGGGCGAACCCTCCCAGCTCATCGAACAGGATCTGATCATCCTGCGCATCACCACCGACATCATCGATCGCCTGCCCGAACGCCTGATCAACCTGCGCAAGCAAGCCACCGGCCTCAAGCGCCTCATCGTCTTGTTCGACGGCAACGAGGCCATGGGCATCAAGGGCACCGCCGCCTTGCCCGCCATCGACCTTACGGCCGACGGCATCCGCATGGCGCTATGGCGCGCGGGTTTCGCCGTCAGCGGTGAACGCCCTTACCTGGGCTTCCCCGAGAACGGGGCCACCTATGCCGCCCTCAAGCCCGGTTGGCTCCAGATCGAAGCGACCCCTCGCTCTTCCGGTTTGCATACCGCCAAGAAGGTTTCCATCGTCATCCTGGGTTTCAACCAGGTCGAGTACACCAAGAAGTGCATCGAGTCCATCCGCAAGCACACCAAACAGGCCTATGAGCTGATCCTGGTCGACAACGGCAGCAAGGACGGCACCGAGGCCTTCTTCCGTTCCGTTCCCGGCGCCAAAGTCATCCGCAACGCCGAAAACCTGGGCGTCTCCAAGGGCTGGAACCAGGGGATGCGCTTGGCCGAAGGCGATTACATCCTGATCCTGAACAACGACGTGATCGTCGGACCCGGCTGGCTCGAGAACATGGTACGCCTGGCCGAGAGCGACCCTTCCATCGGATTGGTCGGCCCCCGCTCCAACTACATCGCCGGACCCCAAGTGGTCTCCGACGTGCCGTATAAGAACGCGCAGGGCTACAACGAGGCAGGCATCCCGGATTACATCTCCAAATGGCAAGCCGAACATGATCTTTCCGCCTGCGAATTCGGTTTCATCAAGGGCTTCTGCCATCTCATCCCCCGCCGCGTGTTCCAGAAGGTAGGCTTCTACGACGAGCGTTTCGGCAAAGGCAATTTCGAGGACGATGACTATTGCGTCCGCGTCCGCTTCCACGGCTTCCGCGCCCTTTTCGCCGACGACAGCTTCATCCACCATTTCGGCAGCGTATCGTTCAACCAGGAATCGGTGGACTGGCGCGCCCTCATGATCGAGAACCAGGAAAAGTACAACCGCAAATGGGCCAAGGGCGCCGCCGCCGTGAACGATACCCAGGTATCCATTCCCGGCCAGGAATCGAAGCCGACCCCGGTTAACACCCCGGTTACCCCGACCGCGCCTTCCGCCGCCAAGACCGCGGCGCCGTTGTCGGCCCCGGCCCGGAATATCCTGCAGGCCGGACAGGCCGCCTTCGAATCCGGCGATTTGGACAAGGCCCGCACGCTGTTCCTGGAAGCCCAGGCCGCTGCGCCCGCCAATCCCGAGCCCTATTGCAGCTTAGGCGTGGTGCTCTTCTCCGAAGACCTTTCAACCGAAGCCATGTCCTTCTTCATCCGCAGCCTCGAGCTCGACGGATCGCATGCCGACGCGGCCCAGAACATACTCGACGTGCTGGCCTCCCAGGGCGGCAACGTCTCCCGCGAGGAGGCGGCCCAATTGGCCTCGCGCTTTCCCGGCAACCCCGTATTCGCCCGCTTCCTGGGCGGTCTGGAAAAACCGGCCGGCGCCAAGCCGCAAGCCACGGCAGCGCTCCCCCGTCCCGCCGCTTCGCAACTGCCCGTGTGGCGCTCCGAAGTGGAAGCCCTCATCCAGGCCGGAAAATACGCGGCCGCCGTCGACACGCTGGAAGCCCGCATGCAGAGCAACCGGGATACCGGCCCCTGCTGCAACTATCTGGGCATCATCGCCCATGCCTGCGGCGACGCCGATCTGGCCCTGATGCATTTCACCACGGCGCTCAAGCATTGCCCCAACGAAACCGACGTGCTCTTCAATCTGTCCGACACCCTCTTGGCCGTCGGCCGCGCCGACGAGGCCGCCCGCCTGCTCGAGGACTCGGCCCATAAGACCGGCGTGGAATCGGATCCGTCCATCCCGGACCTGGCCGCCACCGCCGAGCAAATCCGCCACGCCATGGCCCGCGGCAACCTGGACGCCAGTGCCCTGCTCGCCTCGCGCGACGCCAATCAGCAGGCCGAAAGCTTGTTGCGCAGCGGCGGCCTGGAGAAGGCCGTTGAGTATCTGCAGGCGGCTTTGGAATCGGACAAAGACGATTTCCGCGCCTTCAACAACCTGGGCCTGGCTTCGTGGTACACCAACGAAGGTGACGCCGCCTGGAACTTCTTCTGCCTGGCCCTGGAAGTCCGTCCCGCCTGGGGCGATGCCCTGATCAACGCTTTCGACACGGCCCTCAAGCTCGGTGACGCGGAGTCCATGGACGTTCTGCTCGACAACGCCCTCGCAACCAATCCCAATCATCCCCAGGCCCTGGCGATGCGCAAGCATATCCTCGCCCAAGGGCAGGCCATCCACATGTTCGGCAGCCTGCAAGCCCTGGAAGCCAATTCCGCCCTGCTTTCCAAGGCGGAAACGCTGATGGAACAGGGCAAGCAAGGCGAGGCCATCGCCGTATTCCTCGACGCCGTCAAGGCCCAGGCCGAGAATCCCCAGGCTTACAACGGTCTCGGCATTATCGCCTTCACCGAGAAGCGGCATAGCGACGCATTCGGCCTCTTCGAACTCGCCAGCTCCCTGCACCCCCTCGATCAGGACATCCTGCTCAACCTGTGGCAATGCGCCCAGGCCCTGGGACGGACAGGCGAAGTGCTGCCGCGGCTGCGCTACGCGCTGGGGAAGAATCCGGCTCAGGAAGGCATCAAGGCGGCGATAAAGGAATTCGCTTAAGACTGAAGATCACTTCGATATGCAGGGCGGGGATTAGATGCGGGTGCTCTCTCTGGTAGATATCGTCAGGCGTCGGGCGTCGGGCGTCGGGCGAAAAGAAAAGGGCACGGACCGAAACCGGATTCCCTGCCTATTCTTTTCGCCTACGCCAGTACGGATCTCTTGCTCCCGACGCCCGACGCCCGACGCGCCGCCCCTACGCCGCAACCTGATACCCATCCGGCGCTCTCCTTTCTACGGGAAGCTTTTCCAATGACCCCCCTCCTGACCATCGCTATCATCGCCCGCGACGAAGAGCGTACCTTGCCTTCGCTGTTCCGCTCCCTGGACGGCCTCGCCGATCCGCGGCGGTCCCAGCTCCTGCTGGTCGATACCGGCAGCCGGGACGGCACGCGGGCGGTGGCGCAATCCTTCGGGGCCGAAGTGCATGCCTTCCCCTGGCAGGACGATTTCTCCGCGGTCCGCAACCATTCCCTGGAATTGGCCCGCGGCGAATGGATCCTCTGGCTCGACGCCGACGACGAATTGCCCGCGGCCAGCCGCCAATGGCTGCGCGCCCATCTCAACGAACTCGATGTCGGGCATGCCTACGCCTTCCGCGTGCGGTCCCCCGGGCCCGACGGCCGCGAATCGACCTGGTCCCAAATCCGCCTCTTTCCCAACGGCAAGGGCCTCCGCTTCCGCAATCCCATCCACGAGAACATCGGCGATGCCGTAGCCGAAGCGGGAATGGCCGTGCGCGCCTTGCCCACCGAAATCCTGCATACCGGCTACCGCGATGCCGAAGCCGTGGAGCGCAAGCGCGTGCGCAACCGCATCCTGCTTTCCAAGGCCGTGGCCGATCCCGCCGCCCCCGCCGCCCTATGGCTGGCCTGGGGCCGCATGCGCATGGCGGAAGCCGATTATGCCGGCGCCGAATCCGCCTTTCGCCAGGCCGTGCGCCGATCACCGGAATCCTCCCGCGACGTGCGCCTGGCCGCCCACGTGGATCTGGGTACCTCGCTGAGTTTCCAGCACCGCGCGACCGAAGCCTTGCAAGTCTTCCGCGCCTGCGCGGATGGCGCTTCCCACGCCCCATACCTGCTTGAGTTCGGAAAAGCCTTATGGCTTACCGGGCAAGTGGCCGAGGCCCGCGCCCTGTGGACCAAATGCCTCAACGCCGGTCCCGAATACGGCGGCGTCCCTTTCGACGCCGACGGAATCCGCGGCGCGGCCGGCACCTTGCTCAAGGAAACCCTGGCCTCTCCGCCCGTCCCCAAACGGGGCGGAGGCCCTCCACCCGACGATCGCGCTGAAGGCGGCGGCGGAGGAGGCGGCCGCGAACCGCGCCTGGATCTTTCGATTTGCAGCATCTTCAAGAACGAAGCGGCCAACCTGCCCGATCTCATGTCCTGCCTGCCCATGGGCCGCGCGGAATGGATCGTAGTGGATACGGGATCCCAGGACGGCACGGTGGAAGCGCTGCTGCAGGCCGGCATCAAGTCCCTGCATTTCGAGTGGTGCGACGATTTCGCCGCCGCCCGCAATGTTTCCCTGCGCGCCGCCACGCGCGGTTGGATCCTCTGGCTCGACGCCGACGATCGCCTCGACGCATCCTTCTGGGATACCCTCGCGCCCTTGCTGGAAGGCCCCAAGCAGGCCTACCGCTTTATCGTGCGCAGCCCGCGGGAGAATTCCCGCGGCGATAGCTTCCGCCAAATCCGGCTTTTCCCCAATCACCTGGGCGTCGAATTCGAAGGCCGCATCCATGAGCAGCTCGGCACCAGCCTGGGCCGCCTGAAAGTGCCTATCGCCCCGGCCGAACTGGAAATCCTCCACATGGGATACGATTCGGCGGCCAAGCGCGGCGCGAAACTGAAACGCAACCGGGCCCTATTAGAAAAGGAGCGCCGCGAGCATCCCGCAGACCCCACCGTGATCATGGAATACGGCAATTGCCTGTACCAATCCGGCGACTACAGCGAAGCGCGCGACGCCTACTTTTCCATGCTGCCGGCCCGCGACGCCCGCACCTGCGCCACCAGCGAGCCTCCCAGCGACGAAGTCCTCCGCCATTACCCGGCCTTGATCGGGGAAACCTGCGTGAAGATGAATCTCGACGGTGAAGCCGCCGAATGGTTCCGACTGGCCGCGCGCTGGAATCCCTCCGACATCAAGCCCCTGTATTGGCTGGGCAAAGAGGCGCTCAACGCCAACAACGTGCATGGCGCCCTGGAATTCTTCTACGCCGCCGCCGAAAAGCCCCCGGTGGTGGGCCGCGTCGCCACCGACACCTATACCGTGCGCCGCAACGCCCTGTCCCTTATCGTGCTGTGCGAAACCCAACTCTTCGGCGCCGAAAAGGCCCCGCGCAGCCGCGCGGCCTTGCGCGAACTCATCGCCGGCGGCCTGCGCGATTTTCCCATGGACCACCGCGTACCCTGGGAGTTCCTCCGCGAGGTGGGCGCCGACCAGGATGCGGAGGCTTATGCGCGCGCCTATCTGCAACTGGCCCCGGGCGATATCGCCATGTGGGAAGACCTGATCGAGATGCTCTTCGGGGAAAACCGCCACCCCGAGGTGCTGCGCATCTTCGCCGAACGCGCCTCGCTGCGCATGCGTTCCGGCGTGTTGGAAGCCTTCCGCGGCAAATGCGGCGAGGCCACCGGGCGCCCCAATGAGGAAACCTACGCGGTTTACCGGGATGCCTTGCGCAAATTCCCCGAGGACCCTACCCTGCTTGTTTACTTCTCCGATTTCGTAAACCATAATAAGCTTTACGCCCGGTGCTATGCCGATCTCAAGGCCATGGCCAAGCCTTCGGCCACCATGCGGGATTTCCTCCGCCAGATGGAATCCCTGGGATACGGTAACGGGAGCGCTACCTGACGATCGGGTGCGCGGGGAAACAGGGAAGCATGTCCAAGGCAGGCAAAAAGACCAAGAGCAAAGCGGCACCTAAGGCGGCCGATTGGTCGCGCACGGCCCCGGACAGCGATTACGTCGACAACCTGCACCCCGAAGAACTGGCCAAGCTGTTCGGCACCATCAAAGGCACGGTTCCCAGCGCTTTCCCTCCGGGCACGCTCACGGTGGCCATGATCGTCAAGAACGAAGCCAAGAACATCAAGGACGCCATCGAAAGCTTCCGCCCCCTCGCCGACGAGATCCTCGTGTACGATACCGGATCCACCGACGGCACCCAGGCCATCCTGGATTCCCTCGGTGTCCGCTGGATCCAAGGTGAATGGCGCGGCGATTTCGCCTGGGCCCGCAACCGCTCCATCGAAACCGCCAAGTGCTCGTGGATCCTGTGGATGGACGCGGACGACCGCATCCCCGCCGACCAGATCGAGAATTTCCGCAAGCTCAAGTCCGCGCCCCTCGACCGCGCCTTCGGCTTCCAGGTCATCAATACCCAGGCCGGGCTGCCCATCGGCGGGCGCTTCATGCAATTGCGCATGTTCCCGAACCATCCCGCCCTCCGCTTCCGCTACAAGGTGCACGAGCAGTTGTTCCATGCCGTCGCCAAGCTGGGCCTGCACACCTTCTATACCGAGACCACCCTGCATCATACGGGTTACGAGGATCCGGAGCTGAAGAAGCAAAAGGCCCAGCGCAACCTGGACCTGCTCAACGACGATCCCGAACGCGTGGCCCGCGAGCCGTCGCTATCCATGGCCATCGGTGACAGCCACTATATTCTGGGCGATTTCGCAAAGGGCATCGAGGCCTACAAGAAGACCATGGCCATGCCCAATTGCGAAGTCATCAACCGCGACATCTACCGCGAGCTTCCCGCCTGCATAGGCCAGGGTTACCAAAAGCTGGGCCGCCGCGAAGAGGCGCTTCCCTGGTTCGATCAAAGCATCGCCATGCAACCCGAAAAGCACGAGGCCCATTACCATAAGGCGGTATGCCTCATGGAACTGAACCGCCCGCGCGAAGCCGAGGCCATCTACGAACGCATCGTGTCCATGCCGGTCAGCTTCTCCTCCACCAGCAACCAATATGATCTGATCCAGATCTACAGCAATTACTACCTGGCCCAATACGCCTTCGAGCGCCGCGAAATCGGCAAGGCGCGCAAGCGCCTGGATACCCTGATCGGGAATTACCCGCAGGTGGTGGAGGCCTGGCAATTGCAGGGCAATTGCCAATTGGCCGAAGGCGACGTGGTCGGAGCCGAGAAGAGCTGGAACAAAGCCATCGTACTCAATCCCAAAGCGCTGCCCGATCTCCACGCCCAACACTTGGTGCTGCTACGCCGCCTGGGTATGCAGCCCGAATTCCGCGACGCGCTGGAAGCGGCCCGGGCCCTTTTCCCGCAACGCCGTTTCCCCGAATGGACCGATCTGGAAGGGCCCGCGCCCACCCCGCGGCCCGCCGCCGTCACCCCCACCCCTGCGGCCCCACCCGCCGCCGCTGCGGCCCCAGCCACTCGCGACCGCCCCGCCTTGAGCTTGTGCATGATCGTCAAGAACGAGAAAGCCAACCTCCCCGATTGCCTCGCTTCCGTCGGCGACCTCGCCGGCGAAATCATCGTGGTCGATACGGGATCGACTGACGGCACCCAGGACATCGCCCGCTCCTTCGGCGCCAAGGTGATCCAATCGAGCTGGCACGGCGATTTCAGCCGCGCCCGCAACGAATCCCTGGACGCCGCCACCGGCCGCTGGATCCTATGGCTGGACGCCGACGACCGCCTGCTGGAAACCGACCGACGCGGCATCAAGGCGCTGGCCGTCGGCGACTCCGAATTGCGGCCCATGGCTTACGGCCTCATGGTCAAGAACAGCCGCGATGGCGGCCTCACCGGCAGCGTCTTCAACCAGATCCGGGTTTTCCCCAACCGCCCCGACCTGCGCTTCTCCGCCCCGGTACACGAGCAAATCCTCCCCGCCATCGAGGCGGCCCGCATCCCGGTCGAATACGTTCCCGTACGCGTGGTGCATACCGGCTACGCCGAACCCGAAACCGCCAAAGCCAAGCAGCAACGCAACAAGGCCATCCTGGAATCCCAGATCGCATCGGGCCAGGGTATTACCCCGGTTACCCTATATACCTTGGCCTGCGCCTGCGCCGATCTCGGGCTGCACGGCGAAGCCGTCATGTGGTTCCGCCGTGCCGGCGAAAAGGCCGGCTCCGCGGGTACCGATCCCCACATCCTCGCGGCTGCCCCCGCCAAAGCCGCCGCCTCCTTGGCCGCCGAAGGCCGACACGCCGAAGCCCTATCTGAACTCGCTTCCGTCCTCTCCCTGCCCCATCCTCCCGCCGAGGCCATATTGGTCAAGGCCCAGGTGGAGGCCGCCATGGGCGATGCCAACGCGGCCCGGCCCTGGTTCGAACGCCTGCTCGAGCTCAAGGAATCGGGCACCTTCATCCCCGTGGACTTCCAGCTCCTGAAAATCCAGGCGCTGCAATTCCTGGGCAAGCATTGGTTCGACCGCGGCTCGCGCGAGCTGGCGGTTGCGCTTTTAAGGGCCGGCCTGGCCGTCAAGGAAGGTCGCGATTTCGCCCGCGCCGACCTGGAAGCCCTATACCGGGCGCATGGATCGGCTTGAGACAGCTATCGTATAGGGCTCTAAAACGTCGCACCTTTTGAGGGAAATCCGCATATGGGTTGGATTCCCTAGAGGAGCTTGGGTTTGTTTCGGGTATGATCCGGGCCGAATTGAATTAAAAGTTAAAGTGACTTCGCAGGATTGTCGATAAATAGGATATGAACCAAATGGGGGCTTATGACTTCTTAGAACCTTCTAGGAGCCAAACAGGCAGGTGAAGCATGATGACGACAGACATAGTTAACGAAATAGCGCGACTGATGTCGCAGCGGGACGTAGGTCTCAAGGATCCAAAGGACTCCAAAGAGATCAAGGCCCAGCGTGGGATTTCCAAGGTCCAGGATGAGGTCAAGCTCACCTCGACCGCGAAAGCCTACGCCAATCACGAGGGCGCCGCGAGCGATCTCGAGAATGAGCAAAACATGAAGGTTGAGCGATTAAAGGCGCTCGTCGGCGGCGGCAATTACCACATGGATCACGACATGGTGGAATCCATCGCGGAGCGTATCGCCAACATGCTCGTGTAGGGTTGCATCCCAATGGGAAAGGCCCTATAATAATCCTACCCGCGCAACGGACCGTCTTTAAATGTCCGGGACTTCAAGTCCACCCAACGCCTCCCCCCAGGAGGCGTTTCGCTTTTCCCCCCTTGGCGATCTTTCCTATCTTGCCCCGCATGATCCCCCTCTTGCCCGCCACTCCGCAGAGCCTGCTACAGGCCGCTTCCGAGCTGCAGGCGGGACGCCTGGTGGCGTTCCCCACCGAAACCGTCTATGGCCTGGGGGCCAAAGCCACCGATGCCCTGGCCCTCGCCAAGGTCTTCGAAGCCAAGCGCCGTCCCTTCTTCGATCCCCTCATCATCCACATCGCGGACAGGGAATCCATGGCGCCCCTAGTCGCGCCCAGCGCCGCCGCCGGGGCGCGGGTCAAACTTCTCATGGACCGCTTCTGGCCCGGTCCTCTCACGCTCGTGCTTCCCAAATCCGATGCCGTGCCCGACCTGGCCACCTCCGGCCTTCCCACCGTCGCCCTGCGCATGCCTTCGCATCCCGTGGCGCTCGCGCTTATCCGCGCGGCGGGCTTCCCCATCGCCGCGCCCAGCGCCAATCCTTTCGGCCGCTTAAGCCCCACCTGCGCCGAGCATGTGCGCTCCGCGTTCGCGGAGGGCGACGGCATCTCCCTGATCCTCGACGGCGGCCCTTGCGAAGTGGGAGTGGAGTCGACCATTCTCTCCTTGGCCGGGGTAACTCCTATGCTTCTGCGGGAAGGCGGCATCCCGCGCAGCGAAATCGAAGCCTTGATCGGTCCGGTGGAAATCGGCGCCGCTTCAGCCGCCGCGTCCGCATCCGGACCCAGGCCATTGGCTCCGGGCCAATTGGAGGGCCATTACGCCCCCCGCACCCGGCTCAAGCTCCTGACCCATACCGAAACCCTGCCCCTGGCAGGGTCGCGCCTGGGTTACCTGGGCTTCCGCGGCGGGCCGCGGGAACCGCATGCGGCGGTGGAAATCCTCTCGCCCGATGGCGATTTGCGCGCGGCCGCGGCCAACCTATTCGCCTGCCTCCATCGCCTCGACCGCGCCGGCCTCGACTTGATCTATGCGGAACCGGTTCCGGAAACGGGCCTGGGCGTCGCCATCATGGATCGTCTGCGTAAGGCCGCCACCGGCTCGGGAATTGAATAGTTTTTAACCCAATAGGTTAACGCTTCCGCGAAACGTGTTCCGGCACGCTCCGGCCGCGCCGCATATCCTGCAATTCCTGGCGGAAGACGCGAAGAAATTCATCCCCTGCAATTACCTGCGGATATGGCCGAAGGGTTCTTTGAAGAAGGCGGTGGTCCTGCGGTTCCGCAACGAGTCGCCCCGTGTGGTCGAGCTGCACAGCGGATTCGATTCCCTGAGCCATGACATCGCCTTGCGGGACGATGCCTTGGTGATCCGTGCTACCGTAACCGGCGCAGATGCGGTACCAATTGGAAAAATCGTATTCCACGCCGACGGCTTTCCCTGGCTCAGGGGGTTTGCTTGCAAACTATCTTTCGCATGGGGAGTCCATTCCCCGCGATTCCCGCCGATGTCCTAATTCTGCGTGCAAATTGTAAGGAAACCGACCGTTGGGTCCAGCCGTTGCAAGCATCCATACGATAACGATACGATTGCCGGGACGGTGTAAATGGGGAGAGGAGGCGACCGTGAAGCCGATGCAGGAAACGCTTGTGGCCGGTGATTCCGGAAATGCCTACCGGGGGGTATGCCCCTGCTGTTCCGGGCTGCCCTTTGATGCGTGCTGCCGGCCGATCCTCGAAGGGAAGCCCGCTCCCACGGCAGAAGCCCAGGTACGCTCGCGTTATACGGCATTCGCGGTCAAAAGCCTGGATCATGTGGAAAATACGCATGCCCCGGAAATCCGCGCCGATTTCAATCGGGCGGAAGCAGAGCGGCTGGCGGAAGAATGCGAATGGGAAAACCTGCGGATCCACCAAGCCGTGGAGGAAGGCGATACGGCCGAGATCGAGTTCGTGATTAACGTACGCCGGAATGGGGGGCTGATCATCAAGGCCGGAAGATCGCGCTTCCGCCGCGAAGCGGGGCAATGGCTTTTCGTCAGCACGAAACCGGCGCCGCACCTGGAGCATGCGCAATCCACCAAAATAAACCGCAATGATCCCTGCCCCTGCGGTTCCGGGAAAAAACATAAGAAATGCCACGGCGCCGCCGCTGACGGGTCATGAACGGACCCCTGCGATTCCTATGCACCGCGTGCGGCAAGTGCTGCCATGGCCAGTTGCCTCTGACCCTCAAGGATGCGTTCGCCTACGCCGGTCTCTTTCCCCTGTGCATGATCTGGACACCTGTGCAACGGGGCAGCAGGGATTTCCGGATGGCGCGCGAACTGGGGGTTGCGGTGCCGCTCACGGGAGGGAGGGAAATGGTTTCCCTGATCGTACCGACGTCCTTCATTCCCTCCACCTATCCCTGCCCCGCCCTGGTCGACGGGAAAATGTGCGGCATCCATCGGGAAAAGCCTTCCCGTTGCAAAGCCATGCCGTTCTACCCGTACACCGAGGAAAGGTACCAGGCCGGATACCTCCGGCCCAGGCAAGGCTGGGAATGCGACGTCTCGGAAGCGGCTCCGATCGCATACGATGGAAAGAGGATCGTCCTGCGGGACGATTTCGATATCGAGAAAAATGATTTGCGGGATCAGGTCCCCGTCCTCCGCGGGTATGCGGAGCATATGCTTAAATACTCCCCGACCCTACCCGAACGGTTGTGGCAAGCATCCTTGCAGGAAAAGGGCGGCCAGATCGTGACGAGCCTTTCTTCCCTCTTGACGGCGACGCGGCATCCCGAGGCGGCGGAAATCGCTTCCAAACAACTGCCGGTCTTGAATGCGTACGCGGCCAAAACTTCCGGCGATCCGAAACTGTCCGACTTCCACGCCTATTATTCCGGTTGGGCCAAGGAAATGGAATACATGTCGCACGCCATCCCGCGGGGGATTTAAATCATGTCGCCTCTCCTGATTGCCCTGGCATCGGCGCTCCTGTTCGGCCTTTCCACGCCGCTTAGTAAGCACATGCTGGGCCATTGGACCCCGCAACAACTAGCGGGCCTGCTCTACCTGGGCGCTGCCTTGGGAACCGCCGTCCCCTTGCTGGTCGGCCGCAAAGGTTTCTACCCGGGCCATCTCGACCGGGCCAATCTTTTACGCTTGCTCGGCTCCATCCTCTTCGGGGGGATGCTAGGCCCGCTCCTGCTTTTGGCGGGACTCAAGCTCGCATCCGCCTCCTCCGTATCCTTGTGGCTCAACTTGGAAATGGTGGCCACGTCCCTTTTGGGCGTGGTTGCATTCCGCGATCACCTGGGGAAATCCGGATGGTTGGGCGCGGCCTGCGTTTTGGGCGCAGGCATCCTGTTATCCTGGGGGGAAGGGGCAGCAGGCGTGAAGGCGGGGATATTCCTCGGCTTGGCTTGCATCTGTTGGGGCCTGGACAACAACCTGACCTCCCTAATCGATGGCATGCTCCCCTTGCAAAGCACCTTTTGGAAAGGCTTGGTCGCGGGAACCTTCAACCTGGGTATAGGGATTTTCCTCAGCGGGGCCCCGCAGTCATCTACGTCGGACGTCATCCTGGCTTTGGGGACGGGGGCGGTTGCCTATGGAGCCAGCATCGTGCTGTACATTTCCGCGGCGCAAAATCTGGGAGCCACCCGTAGCCAGTTGGCCTTCGCGTCCGCGCCGCTTTTCGGCCTCGCCTTTTCCTGCCTATGGCTGCGGGAACCGTTCACGTTTTACCACGCCTCGGCCCTCGCGTTACAGATCACCGGGGTCGCTTTGTTATTCAAGGATCGCCACAGCCACTCCCACGCGCATGAACGGATGGAACACATGCATGCGCATACCCATGATGACGGGCACCACATGCATATCCACGGGTATGAACCGCCCTCTTTACGACATACGCATGCGCATACCCACGAACCGGTACGCCACGCGCATCCCCATTGGCCGGATATCCACCATCGGCATACCCATCCCTGACCAGGCAGCCTTCCGGCGCGCTTAGGGCCAGACTATTCGAAACCGGAAACCGTATTGGGGGAACCGCGCTTGATCCACTCGATCAAGGTATCCCGTTCCGCCTGGGTGGGCTGGAAGGGGAAGCTCAGCTGCGGCATCACGTCCACGGGAGGATCCTCATCCGTGGCGACTGCGGGCTGGAGGCGGATAAGCAGGTGCTTTTTCCCGTCCAGCCATTCCTGCCGGGTATCCAGCTGGATGGCATGTCCCCAGGCATCTTTATGCGTCGCATTATGCCCGCCTTGGGCATGGCAATCGGCGCAGTACACGCCGACCAGTCTGCGCGCGGGCTCGTAGGCCACGTCGGTAAGACAACCCTCGGTCACGATGGGCAAAGGCGTCAGGTCTTCGTCATGGAAGCAGGCCGAGAGGCTAAGCAGCGCGGCCAGGCCCAAGGGCCCGCCCGCGCGGGAAACGCTCCGGTTCAGGGGGCCGTTACCGTGAAGGAGACCGAGTCGTACATGCTCTCGATATCGTCATGGCCTGCCTCGGCGCCTTGCACGATCAGGTAATGCGCGCCGGTCGCGACGCCTTTGAGCGTCAGGGTATCGGCCGTGTCGAAATGATCAATGGAGTTGGCATCCAAGCCCGCGGGCTTGTCCAGGAAGATATGGATATGTCCGGTCATGTCGTGCTGGGCGGCCGTGGTCTTGCCCGCCGCGTACATGAAATGGGTCTTGCTGATTCGCAAGAAGATATCCGGCCCCTTGACGCTGGACCCGTTGGCCGGCGCGATGATCTTGACGATGGGCTCAGGCTCATCGTCATCGGTGCAGCCGATCAGGGCTGCGACGCAGGTGGCGACCGCCAACAAGGCCTGGAGGGTCTTGCGATGGGAATCTTTCGAAGTGCGGATCATGTCCGTTCCTTTCCTAGTGGAAAATATCCTGTTTGCGCCTTGGGCGCGTTGGCATAGGCTGAGGCGGCCGCGGCGCGGCGCCCGGAAAAAAACCGGGAACGCGTTCAGCCTATGGGGACTTTTTCGGGAACCGGCAGGAAAGGGAAAGCGGTACGGGGATCGGAAGGCCGGGGCAGGGTTACCGAGGCGGCCGGAGCCAAGAAAACGACGCGGAAGGGAAGCAGGCAAGGACCCGGCTCGAAGGCCAGGGCCGCCGGGGTCGGCTTGGGCGCGCAGGGCCGGAAGCAGGCCGTGCCCGGTTCCGGATCCGCGTCGGCGCGACAGCATCCCATCTCGCATACGTTACCCTCATGCTTGCAGCAGCAGGCATGTCCCTCGCCGGATTGGGACATGGGCCCGGCCGCGATGGCCTGCGTGGATACGACGCCTGGCACCGAGGGCGCGTGGGTGCGCGCCAGGACCAGGGTTTGTACCACGGGGAGGGAGAGGGTCAGGTAGAGGAGAGCGGCTGCCAGGGTTGCGAATCGCAAGGCGAACGTCCGCGTGTAGGCGGATGGTTTCCGGGATAACACCGCGAATCCACCGGCTTTCCAAATGACCATCCCCATGGGGAGGAATTTACTTAAACGGTCCGTAATCCGCCGGTGGCCGATACGGGAGCGGTTCCCCCATGAACGCAAAACGGAGCGCCCAGGGGTGGCGCTCCGCAGAATCGAGGCCCGGGGGTTGGCCGCTGGACAACGGTTTTCGGTGTTACAGGATGGCGCCGGTGATGCCGCCGCTCACGATAACCTTACCGACCTTGCCCACGTTGACGGTCAGCTTGCCCGTGCCGGTGCCGGGTCCCACCCAGTTCAGGGTCACGGCCTTATTCTCGTCCACTCCGGAGGCTACGGAGAAGGTGGCCGAGCCTGAGAACATGATGCCGGAGTAGGTATGCAAGGCGCCATGAGCTTCCAAGGTCACGGTGTGCGAACCGGGGGTGATGTAATCGAAGTACAGGTTCACGTTCTGTCCCGCGGTGAAGTAACCGCCCACGATAAGCGAATCGGATTTGACCACACCGTCGATCTTGAGCACCATGCGGTTGAGGTTGAGCTTGTCCTTGCCCGTGCCCGGCTGGTTGGCGAAAATGCTGTCGGGCAGGGAGCTGAAGTTGGCCTGGTACATGGCGAAGCGGGAAGAAAGGTTGAGGCTTACTTCGGCGGTGTCGGCGGGCTTCACGAAGAAGGATGCCGAGCTGCCGGAATGGATGACGGAATCCTTCTGGTCCACGGTCTTGGCGCTCACCACCCAGTTGCGCAAGGGCTTGAGGCTAAGGCTGCGGGTTACCGTCACGGCGTCGTTACCGGTAACGACGGCCGAATCCATGACCGTGTCGGCCGGGGTGGCCGAGGAGACGGCCATCAGGTAGAGCTTCTTGAGGCTGATGGAGGAGCCCTTGCGGAGCGCTCCCACCTTGCCCAGCACCAGGGTGGATTTGACCACTCCGTTGCCGTCGGCGGCGATCTCCCCGATCTTCTTGTCGTCCGGGATGGCTCCGGCTACGGAAGCGGGGTTGGCGCCGCAATGGAGGCAGGCGAAGGCTGCGGCGGCGAGGGTTAGGTTTTTGATGCTATTGCGAAGTTGCGTTTTCATGTTGGTCTCCCTGTACACAACGGATATCGGGGTAGGGAGACCGGGAGGTGAATGGGGTGTAGGATCCATCACACGGAAAGGCGTGCGCCGGATCACGCCGGGAGCCGGGCAGCATGGCCGGTTCGCTCGTTGGCTTAGAGAAGACTATTGAGGATGCCGCCTACCACCGCCATCACCAACCAACCCAGGAAGGCCGGGATGAATCCCGCGATGGCGAATCCCGGCAGCAGCCATGCGACCAGCCCCAGCATGGCCGCGTTCACCACCAGCAGGAACAAGCCCAATGTGAGCACGGTGGCGGGCAGGGTGAGCAGGACGAAGATCGGTTTGACCACGGCATTGACCACGCCGAGGACCAAACTGGCGAGGAGTAGGGTGAACCAACCGTCCACGTAGATGCCGGGAATCAGCCGGGAGGCCAGGCCGAGGCTGAGCATGCTGACGAGCAGGCGGACGAGGAAGGCCATGCCGGTGAAATAGGATTTTGCGGGCCGGGCGGCAAGCCATCGGCCGCGCCCGACGCGGATACGGTAGCCCGGGGTGCGACCGTGACGTCCAGGTTACAGGAAGGAAACCCGCCGGATATAGACGCCCGCCGCGGTTTCCACCCGCGTCAGGTACAAGCCCGGCTTGAGACCCGCGCGCGATCGCAGCGCCACGAAATCATAGCGCGCCCCCTGGACTCCCCTCAGGTCCAGGAGGCGCCGGCCCGCATGGTCGAACAGCGCGAAGGCGTGGGGACCGCTCTCGCGCACTTCCAGGGCCGTAGGGGTCAGTACGATATTGAACCGTTGTGCAGCATCGGCGCGGATGGCATCACCGGAGGGCAGGCAGGTTCCGGTATACTCAACGCGCGTGATGCCCGGATTGAAGGTGGAATAGCTCCCGTCGTAGTTGAGGAGGTAAAGCGCGCCGTCCGGCCCGTAATGCGCGCCCAGGGGACCGCGCAGGCCTATGCCCTTGAACAGGCCGTTGTCCACGCGCGTCTTCGTGGTCACCGTCAGGGTGTTGGTATCCAGGCCGAACACGTGCATCTGGCTTTGCTTCCAATCGAACCCGATCCAGGAATTGTGCAGATGGGGCGGGAATTTCGACCGGGAAGGGTTGGCCGGATTGTACAGGTAGATGGGACCGCCTATGGCGACAGGGACCAGGCTGTTGACGGTTCCCGGAACCGCGGGCGGCAATTCATGCACTCCGCTGCTCAAAGCGGAATTGTTCATCGGCGCGGCCGGGTCCTCCAGCTTGCCCAGCATCTGCTGCTGCCCGGGTACGCGTTCGTTGTCGGCATGGAAGTACGGGAAGCCCGTGAACTCCGGATGGGCGGCGATGTTGAACTCGTCGCGGCTGGATTGGAAATTCACGGTGCCCCAGGCCAGCCAGCGCTTGGTGGGATGCAAGGCGATGGAATAATTGCTGCGCTCCCCCTTGATATAGATCTCGGGCAACACCTTGGCCGGGTTGCGGTATTCGGCCGCCAAATCGGCGCGCCCCTTCTTCTCCCATTCCGCGGCCCAGTACTCCCCGAAATTCCCCTTCGGGATGCTGTAGCCTTTGGGCGAATCATCCGGATGGATGCGGATGGTGCCGCCGCGCATGCTCGCGGTATTGCCCGCGCCCCATTCGTCGTTGGAAGAACTGTCCTTGGAATACTGGGTGAAAAGCGAATCGTCCACGTCGTCGCTGTTGTTGCCGATTTGGATCCACAGATCGCCGTAAGCGTCGAATTCCATGGGCCCGCCGCTGTGCCAATGATCATTCTTGCTGGCCAGCATATCGATGATCACCTTTTCCGATTTCATGTCCAAGGTGTTCTGCGCGGTCACCGTGAAACGCCCCAAATGCAGGCGGCGGTTCAGGTTCTTGTTGGCGATGGGGGGCGCGTACCACAGGTACATCCAGCGATTCTTGGCGAAGGCCGGATCCAGGGCGATGCCCATCAGGCCATTGTCGTTGCTGCCGCCGGTCACGGCCGCCCATACCGGGATCTCGCCCATGTCCCCGATCTTCTTCGCGGCCCCGTCGTAATACTTGACCCCGCCCAGGCGCTGGACGAAATAGATGTCCACATGATCGAGGGCCTCGGTCCCGGCCTTATTCACCCCTTGCAGAGCGAACTGTACCGGTTCTTCCATGCTCTCATCGCCCGCCGCGGCGCCCAGGGTAGCGTGCCGGTTGAACAATTCGGTGAACTTGAATTGGGTCGCGTCCAAATCGGCGCAGCCCGGGTATTTCCATTGCGCGAAAGCCGGTCCGGCCGCGCTCACGGCCAGGGCCAGCATGGCCACCATTCTCATCAATGCTCCTGCGCGCGGCCGCGTCTTTCCCCCGACACCGGCCCTCCGCGGCTAAAAGGACCCCATCCCGGGACCCGTACTGATATGTACCATCCGGCAGGCCGGATCGGGCGCCGCGATCGGCTCCTCCCGGGCCACTTCCCGGTTTTCCGTGTTTTCGCGTTTCCAACCTTCCCAAGAATCCCCAAGGGTCCTAATTTTCGCCGCGGAGGTCGTCCATGCCTGCTCGTATCGCCCATCGTTCCGCAGCAACGGCGCTTGGCCGCCCTACGTTTGCCGCGTTCAGCCTCGCGGCGCTGCTTATCGCCTGCGCTCCCTGCACCCCACGGCCCCCCGGTAACCCCGCCGCTACCTCTGCCGATTCCGCCGCCGCCCCGGCGCGCATCCTCACGCGTCTCTACTTCGGCACCGATTCGCCCCAGGGCCCGGTAGCCGATCGCGATTTCGAGGCCTTTCTGGATACCTGCGTCACCGTTCGCTTTCCCGCCGGGCTCACGCGCTTCCGCGCCGACGGGCAATGGACCGGCGCCGACGGAAAGCTGGTCAAGGAGAAGAGCTGGGTGGTGGAGATCATCCGCGCCGGCAGCGCAGTGGATTCGGCGAAGATCGAGGCTATCGTCGCGGCGTATAAGTTCCGCTTCGAACAGGAGGCGGTACTTCGCGTGGAGGCTATGCCCACCATCCGCTTCTGACCGCTGGTTACTTTGGCTTGCTCGCCGTCGCTCCGTGGTCGCCATGGGGGGCGGTCAGGGCCTTGTGCTTGGCCAACAGCTTTTCCATGTCTTCCAGGGTGCGCGGCCAATCCTTACGCAGCAAAGCGGACAGGGCCCGATCCGCCAGCAGCTTGCCGCCCGTCTGGCAGGTGGGGCAATAATTGGTCTCGTTCTCGGCATGCTTGATGCGTTGCACCGGGGAACCGCATACCGGGCACGGCTTCCCGTACTTGCCGTGCACGGCCATGCCGGCGCGGAAGGCGGTCACCTTTTCCGGGAATTTGCCCTGGGATTCCGCCCGTAGCATCCCGGTCCATTCGGTCAGCACCCCGATCACGGCCGCCCGCAGGGTTTCGATTTCCGCATCCGTCAGCTTCGCGGTCAGCGTTACCGGCGAAAGCCGGGCGCGGTGCAGGATCTCGTCGGAATAGGAATTGCCGATGCCGCTGAACAGGCGCGGATCGGTGAGCGATCGCTTGAGGGTATGGTTCTCGGAGCGCAGCGCCATTGCGAAGGCCGCCGGCGTGGCCTCCAGGGGCTCCACACCGACGGGGAATTTTTCTTGCAAGGAGGCGTCATCGGCGAAGGCCAGCAAAGCCGCGCGCTTTTTGGTACCGCTTTCGGTAAGCAGCAAAGAGCCATGCGCGAAATCCATGGCCATCAGGCCGTTGGATTTGGGGATGGTGACGGGGGCTGTCGCGCCGGCGACGCTAGCCTTCCAATGCAGCCGCCCGGCCACCATCAGGTGCAAGGCCAGACGGCCGCCGCCCGCGAAAACGAATACGATGCGCTTTCCCCTGCGTAACACCTGGGTTACCTTGCGTCCGTAAAAGGATTCCAAGGAAGGCTGGACGCTGCGCAGCAGGAAAGGGCTGGCCAAGCGGATACGCACCAGGTCGCGACCGCGGAGGATGTCCTCCAAGCGCTCTACGTACACGGTGATGTCGGGCAGCTCCGGCATAGGCTACCGTAAAAGTAGCCACTCGCGTTCTTACCGCGAGAACGTTATTACGCCCGTCTTCAGGCCGCGCCGACGGGAGCGGCCTTATCGTATATACGGACGCTCAACCAGGAGTCACGCATGCCCAACCTACAAGTCAACCTCGCCAAATTACTGCACGGTATAGACATCTTCGACATGGTCCATTCAACGATCGCAACGGGTGACGGCCATGGGCTTCTGGGTCTCGTACGAGAGACTGATCCAGGCCGGCGTGCGGACATCCCCGGTTATCCGGGCTTCGTCGAGTTCCCCCTGGAAATAAGCGCTGGACGGCATGCGGGAGCGGTCCGCGTCGGCATGGCCATGTCCGATGGTCCACGTGCCCGTCATGGCGGGTAAGCTGGTCGTCGAGATGTAGTTGCTCACCAGGCGGCCGTCGATGTACATGCACAGCCGCCCTTTCCCCCAGGTCGTCGCGATATGATGCCAGCGCCCGTCATTGTAGGCCCCGCCGTTGGTCACCGTGGTATTCGAATTGGGCCCGGTCAATACGTGGTAGGTAATCCGGCCATAGTCATCCATCCATAGCTGCCGGTCCCCGACCCCTTTCGGGTTCTGCGAGAAATCGAACAGCACGCCGCCCTGGCTGGTGGAGGTACGGAACCACACCGAAATCGTGAAGGCCTCCGAAGCCTGCACCGGAACCGGCGCCGTCAAACCGTCGTCCATGCCGTTGAATTCCACCCCGTTCCCGGCGATGCCGGAGCCGGCGAAACTGAAGCCGTGCCAGGAGAGGCTCCCTCCGCGGTTCCCGCTCTGGGTGGCATCATCGGCGTAGTTATGCGTTCCGGATGCGGTGTCGGTGAAATGCCAGACCCCGCGCCATCCGCTGCTTTGATCGAATACCCCGGTCCCCAGGGCGACCGGATCCGCCGGGCCGTTGCCGATGCGCAAGAACACGGCGTTCTCCTCGGGGCGGGTGTGCACGGTATCGATGTGGAGCCACACGGAAGCGCGCCCGGCCGCCGAATCCCAAGACTCGATGGAATATGGTAACGGCCGGCCGGCCCGGTCCGAGAACCGGCAATCGAGACCCTGGAACCGCGAGCGGCTGAACGCGAAATTGGTGGAGTCGAGACGGAGCAACAGGGGGAAGTCCACCACGGCGGCGCTACCCGCGATGGTAGCGACCGAATCCATGAGGGTGGTATCGAAGGCGGGCGGAATGAGCACGCTGATGCCGGACTTCGGGAGCACGCCGGTCTTGCCCACCGCTACGGTATCCCCGGGCGCGGCCACGGCGCTCACGGAGAGCAGGATATCGTCCTTGGCGGGATGGCCTTCCTGGGCGAACCAGATGTCCGGCAATGGGCCGGCGGGCACGGAATCCATCAGGAGATACCCCAGCGCCCAATCGGCGGTGACGACGTTGCGGGCCAGATCGGTACCGGCCATGTACACGAACCCCGGCGTGCCTTCCGGAACGGGGGAGAGATCGATCTTCAGGGTAGCCGGATCGCGCACCACATATCCCGGATTGGTAAGGTCGGTATCGTGCAATACGTTGATGGATCGGACCAGCAGGCGGCCCCCCTTTTCGATCTGGGCGGCCACGAGGTTGAAGCGGCCCGATGCCACCTGGGGGAATCCGAACGCTCCCGATTTGTCCGACCAGGCCTCGTAAGCATAGGGATGATCGTCGCCGGGCCCCTGGTTGCGATAGGCTTCCGGGATCAAGCGCACGCGCGCGGCCACTCCGTTGCCTTCGGTATCGTAGATGCGTCCTGCGACCTTGGCGGGATTGCCCGCTTCGGTGGTACCTTCGGCGATGGTGTATGGTTCCTGGCAACCCAGGCCCCCCATCAGGATCATCGCGCCTACCAGGCGCGCCAATATCATGCGTGGATTGCGTAGCATCAAATTTCCCCCCCCGGAGAATCCAATTCAGCGCTCGTCGGAAAGAAGTGGAAGTTCAAATGGAAAATCCGACTCGGTGAAGTCTCGGCATTGGCCAGTTGCGCGACGCGCCGCCGGCAGGCGCGCACTTCGGCCTTGATGGCCTCGAAGGTCGCGCGTGAAATGGACATGGTCAGGGAAGTGATATCACGTTCTTCGGCAGGCGTGCTATCGATGGCCAGCTTGGCCAAATCGGTATTCTGGCGGTGGTAGTCGGCCACGGCCAGGCTGCGCACTTCGTCCCCGGTTGTCACCGAGGTGCTTGTCTGCCGGTAACCCGTGCGCGTCCGCTCCAGCAGGCCCAGGCCGACCAGCAAATCCACCGCGCGACGCGCTTGCTCGGCGCCGATGGGCGGTTTCAGGGATCGGCCCAGCTTCTCGAAATCCTTATCGAAGCGCACCATGCAGGCCAGCTCGCGGATGGCCGGGAAGTACCACTGGGAATAATATTCGTAGCTGTCCTGTTGCAGCTTGCGGGCCGGGCTATGCGGCGATGCTTCGCAAAGTTTGTCGAAGTACATGGAGCGCGCGTTGGGATCGGTGGCCTGCCCGAAATCCACCAGTACCTGGAAGAAGGCCAGCTCTTTGCGTCCCAGCTTGAGGGCCGCGCCTATCCTATATACGCCATCCTTGGAAATGTTCCGCTTGCCCGAGAGGATGCTGTGGATAAGGCTCTTGGCCTTGAATCCCGCCAGCCGCGTGAACAACTCGTAAGAGAAGCGCGGATTCTTCTCCTTCTGCTCGGCGTAGTAGTCGCGCAGGTATTGCCGGTAATCGAGATAGTCGTAGACGTTAGGCATGGCAGGGGTTCCCGGACCAATATAGCGGAATGGATCACTTTGGCCCGGGCGATTTTTAATGTTGAAAACGTCATGGTTGCTTGTAAAAACGTCCACCGTGAAACCTGCCGTTCCGCAATTCCTGCCCCCGTCCATCGTTCTCAGAATCAGAACGGTATTTTGAGAACGATCCCGTTATTTCCTAAGGAATACCCGTACCTTTCGTTCTGCGGGGGGCTGATATGAAAACTCGGTTTTTGACGTACGCGATTGTTCTGCTCTTTATACTGCAGGCGGTAGCATGAACGCAAAAAGCACCAAAACGACATCGGGCGGGATCCGGCTGCGCCGCGCCAGCGGCAATGCCAGCGAAGTCCTGAACGGATTAAAGCAAGCCGGCCTATGAGCCTGGCGGAGGCCGGAGAGCGGATCAATACCCCTACGTGATCCCATCCTGCACACGGGGGTACGCACCACCCCCGCAGGTCTTGCCCCGGGTCCCTGAATCCCGGGGCCACGCGCCGCGGACCGGCGCGACGGCCTCCGCCACAATTCCCTACTTATCCTTCCCTACGTATCCAAAAGGTTACGGTAGCCTATACGCTACCTGGTCCGGAATGCGCGTCCGGGGCCGGGCGCGCGTCCCCGGCGGGGGTTAATCCTCGTTGGGCGCGGAAACGCTGGCCAGCCAGGTGAGCTGGCCGTGGGTCGTTTCCAGGCTCTTGAGCAACTGACTGCGCGTGAAGGGCTTGCACAGGAATTCCGCCTTGGGCGGCAGCAGCCCATGGTTCCGCAGCATCTTGGGCGCGTATCCCGACATGAAAACGACCTTGATCTTCGGATGCAGAAAGGCGATCCGGTTCGCCAAGTCCCGCCCGTGGAAGGGCGGCAGCATGATATCGGTCAGCAGGATGGGGAATTCCGCCCCGGAAGCCGAAGCGATACGCACGGCTTCCTCGAAGCCCGCTGCGCATACGCATTCAAATCCGGTTTCGTTAAGGCATTCCCAGAGATAATTGCGGACATCCACCTCATCGTCAACGGCCAGTACCCGGGTTTTCATCGATGCTCCAAGCTATGCCCACCCTTACCCCTGAGGAGATACAATCCGTGCGGGGATCGCGAAACAAGAAACTCGCGGAGAGCGGTCAAATCGGGGCTGGGGAACCCAGTAGCATATCCTTCTCCCCCCGCCACTCATGTTCTACGTCTTGCATCAGTAGCGCATGGTCGAATTCGATGGAGCCTTTTGGAAAACGGGTCGCATCGGAATAAAAGGAAGATTCTATTTCCCGAACGGCCAGGGGAGTAACCAGCCAGTTGCGGGTACCCAGCACCAAACCATCAAGTCGGCAGGGATCCTTCGTCACCGAGTACCCCAACGATCCGCCCTGGAAGAATGCGGAGGCCTGTCCCAAATCCTTGAAACACGAAGTTTCCGGCAGCCCCTCGGCTTTCGCCCCTTTCACCAGGACGCTGGCGCGCCCATCGGAAGAGCGCATACGGTAGTCGAGGTCGCCGTTTTCGAAAGCAACCGAGAAAAAAGCCTTATGATGTTCTCCCGGGAACAGGCGTCCCCCGGTGAGGCGGTTGAACCAGGACCCCGTATCACGCCGCGCGATGTAGACGCCTTCCCGTTCCGCGCCATCGGCCCCGGTCCAGGTCACGGCCATGCGGTGGGCCGCGTTCTCGCTGGCAACCCCCACAAAGCCCGGTAAACCCAAGGGCCGGATTTCCTCGAGCCGGATTAGGCAGACTCCCACGATGGCCATGCCATCCTGCAGCTTGGGGCGGAAAACCGACGGGAGTAACTTTTGCGTTACCCGGGGATCGGCCCGGAAATTCGCGAGGATACGCCGCTTGATAAGACCGCGGATGACGGGGATGCGCATGGCTCTCCGGCAAGGTAATTAAAAGGCGCGAGGTGACCTGGAATGTCCCGCGCATAGGGGGCGGGAAACCCTCAGCCCACCAGGGTCTTGTACTGATCCGGCGTCATCTCGATCTTGTCCAGCTTGGCCAGCTTTTCCAGGTCACCATTGTCGAAACCGCATTGCAGATCGGTCTTCAAGTGGATCAGGTCATCGGCGGTGAACTTGATCTTGCCCTTCGCGCTGATGTCCGCCAGCTCCGTACCGGAAAAGCAATGGTGTTCTTTCTGCAAGGAGAAAACGTCCGACTTCGTGATCTTGGCGCCTTTCTCGACCAGCCAACCGACCACTTCGCCCAGGTTGTGCTCGCCCATCCCCTTATCCTTCATGAAGGCCATTTGCATGTGGCCCGCCTCTTCGGGATGCGCTTGCGCCCAGTCCACGACGTCCTTGGCATCCAGCTTCACCCCCGCTTTGACCATGCCTTCGATATCGCCCCAGGTGGCATTCTGGGGGATGGTGTTGGGGGTGTCCACCTCGATGCCCTGGTTCTCGAAATACTTGATGTTCCTTTCCGAAAGCTCGCCATGGAATTTATCCCCCTGGAAATTCTTGAGGTCCTCCGGGGTGAACTTGACGCCGCGCTTGGAGAGTGATACCAGGTCGTCGCCCTTGATGACCGTACCGTTGGACATCAGCGTGAAAACGTTATCCGAGCTCAGCTCGCCGCCATGGCGGGCGAAAACCTTGAGGTCGCTGGCGGTGACGCCGCCTCCGGATTTGCGGAATTCGATCAGGTCCTCGGCGGTAAGCTTCCCCCCGTCCCGCTGGAAGGCGAACAAGTCCCGCATGGAGGATTCGCCGGGCGGCATGTCGTGGATATAAAAGTCGACATCGTCATGGTCCACCTTTCCATCCTTGTTCCAATCGTACTTCTCCGCTCGCTGGTTCTCCGTTTTCATCGCTTACTCCATTTTCATGGCCCCACCGGACCCGTCGCGGATCGGTATTGACCGCGATGGAATTAAACTAGCGTCCGCACCGCAACCGATTCGGGGCGGAGCGGACTGCGCAAATGCGGCGGTTACGGTTATCACGCGGAAATAGTCCGCTCGCAGAATGCCCATCATCGCGGCGTACCCTTGCGGCAATCGCGACCAGTAGGTTTACGGTTACGAAAGGGGGTATTTCCAGGAGAATCGGGTCGCTATTGAGTGGAAATATGCCACCGAAGGGGATCATAAAGGGCCGAGAATGGGCCGCGAACGGCCCGCATGGATCGGCCCTGGCTAAACGCGCACGGTTTTAGGCGGACGTCCGCGCTTCCTGGCGACCTTACCGTCATCCTCGTCCGCATCGGGTTTGCGTTTGAATACGTCCGGTATGGCTTTCGCCTTGTTCGATACGGCGGATTCCGGAGGCGTGGCATTACGGGCCCCGTTCGCCTTGGGATCGGCGGTGGCCGACCCGTTGGCGGCCAAAGGACGCGCGGCGCGCGCATGGGGAAATGCCTTCTCGGTTTGCTTGAGCTTGCGCAACCAGTCACCGGTATAGGATCCCTTGGTCGCGGCCACCTGGTCCACGGTGCCCTGGGCGATGATGCGCCCTCCGGCTTCGCCGCCTTCCGGCCCCAGGTCCACCAGCCAATCCGAATTCTTGATGATGTCCAGGTTGTGCTCGATGACGAGCACGGAATTTCCCTGGGCTACCAGGGAATGCAGCACCACCAACAGTTTGCGCACATCTTCGAAATGCAGTCCCGTGGACGGTTCGTCCAGGATGTAGAACGTACGCCCCGTGGAACGGCGCGACAGCTCGGCGGAAAGCTTCAGACGTTGGGATTCGCCGCCGGAAAGCGTGGTGGCCGATTGCCCGAGACGGATATAACCCAGGCCCACGTCCAAAAGCGTCTTGAGCTTGTTGGCGAGGGCGGGCAGGTTCCGGAAGAACTCGTGGCCTTCTTCCACGGTCATATTGAGCACGTCCGCGATGTTTTTGCCCTTATAATCGATCTGCAAGGTATCGCGGTTATACCGTTTGCCTTTGCATATCTCGCAGGTCACGTATACGTCCGGCAGGAATTGCATCTCGATGCGGATGAGGCCGTCGCCCTCGCAATTCTCGCAGCGGCCGCCCTTGACGTTGAAGCTGAAGCGCCCGGGCTTGTAGCCGCGCACCTTGGATTCGTTGGTCAGGGAGAACAGGTTGCGGATTTCCGTGAACAGCCCCGTATAGGTGGCCGGGTTGGAGCGCGGCGTGCGCCCGATGGGCGACTGGTCGATGACGATGACCTTGTCCAGGTGCTCGATGCCTTTGACGGACTTGTAGGCGCCCGGGCGCGCCTTGGCGCCGTTGAGCTCCTTGGCCAGCACCCGCGAGAGCACGTCGTTGATGAGGGAGGATTTTCCCGAGCCCGAGACGCCCGTGATGGAAATGAACTTGCCCAAGGGGATTTCCACGTCCACGTTCTTAAGGTTGTTGTGCGTCGCGCCCGTCAGCTTGAGGGTTTTGTCGCTCTTCTCCGTGGCGAAACGCACGCCGATGGCGCGGATCTCTTCCATGATCTCGTCGATGTCGATGCGGCGCTTGCCCGAAAGGAAGGCGCCGGTGTCGGTGTTGCCCGATGCGATCAGATCCTGGGGAAGACCGCTGAACTCGATGCGCCCGCCATGCTCCCCAGCTCCCGGCCCGATGTCGATGACCCAATCGGCATCGCGGATGGTATCGGCGTCATGCTCGACGACCAAAACGGTGTTGCCCAGATCACGCAGGCGCTTCAAGGTTCCCAGCAGCCGATCGTTGTCCCGCTGGTGCAGTCCGATGGACGGTTCGTCCAGCACGTACAGCACGCCAGAGAGTCCGGTACCAATCTGCGAGGCCAGGCGGATACGCTGGGATTCTCCGCCCGATAGTGTGCGGGCGCTTCGGCTCAGGCTCAGGTAATTCAATCCCACGCTTACCAGGAAGGTGAGGCGGGCCAGGATTTCCTTGAATACCTGTTTGGCGATGGTGCGTTCGTTTTCCCCGAGGTCATCCTCGACGGGATCGATCTTCGGGATCTTGAAAAAGCGATACAGGGAGGAATCCGCTTCGGTGGTAGGAGCCTGGTCTTCCTGCAGGGCCTTGGTCCAATCGTAGGCATCCTGGATGGACATCTCGCCGAGATCGGAAATGTTGATGCCGCGGATGGTAACCGTCATGGTCTCGGGCTTCAGGCGCAGGCCCTTGCATTCGGCGCAGGGCTTGTCGTCCATGTATTCCTCGATCTCGCGGCGCACGAAATCGGAATCCGTCTGCTCGTACTTCTTCTTGAGGCTGGAAACGACGCCTTCGTAGAGGGCGGCCCAGGTATTGCCCCCGTCCCCGCCCCAACGCAGCTTGTAGCGGGCGTCGCCCGTGCCGTTGAGGATGATGTCGATGGCCTTTTTGCCCAGGTCTTTGATGGGCTTGTCCAGGGAGAAGCCCTCGGACTTGGCGATCTGCTTGAGCAGTTGCATGGGGAAGGAGGATTCGTTGTCGGCGGAGCGGGCCCAGGGCAGGATGCCGCCGTCGTTGATGGACAGCTCGGTATCGAACACCGCGCGGGTATCCACTTCCTTGATGAAGCCCAGGCCGTTGCAGGTGGGGCAGGCGCCGTGTGGCGAATTGAAGGAGAAGGAATGCGGCGCGATTTCGGCGAAGGATTTCCCGGTCGCGGGATCGACCAGCTTCTCGGAGAAGAACACGTCTTCCTTCTCGTCGATGAGGTTGACGAGCATTTCGCGCTCGCCGTTGGCCAGCGCCAGTTCCACCGAATCGGTGAGGCGCTTTACGGCTTCGGGATTCTCGCGCGAGTCCTTTTTGATGATGAGGCGATCGACCACGAGTTCGATATTGTGTTTCACGTAGCGATCCAGCTTGATCTTTTCCTCCAGCTGGTACACCTGGCCGTCCACGCGGGCGCGCACGAAGCCCTGGGCCAGGTAGCGCTCGAACAATTCCTCGTAGGTGCCCTTGCGATCCTTCACCAGGGGCGCGAGCAGGATGATCTTCACGTCGTCGAATACCTTCTTAGGCTCATCCTTGGCGGCCGGGGTCGGCGGCTTCGGCTTCTTCCGGTGCGGCAGGGCCAGGATGGCGTCGACGATTTCCTGCACGGTCTGGCTCTTGAGGCGTTTGCCCGAAGCCGGGCTGCGGGCATGGCCCACGCGGGCGTACAAGAGGCGGAGGTAATCGTACACCTCGGTGATGGTGCCTACGGTGGAGCGGGGATTGTGCCCGGCGGATTTCTGGTCGATGCTGATGGCGGGCGAAAGCCCTTCGATCAGATCCACGTCCGGCTTTTCCATCAGGCCCAGGAATTGGCGCGCGTAGGCGGAAAGGGATTCCACGTAGCGGCGCTGGCCTTCGGCATAGATGGTGTCGAAAGCCAGGGAGGATTTGCCGGACCCGGAAAGCCCCGTGATCACGACCAGTTTGTCCTTGGGAATGTCGACGTTGACGTTCTTAAGGTTGTGCGCCTTGGCGCCCCGTACGCGTATGTAGTTGTCAGCCATGGAAATAAGGCCCCATTCGAGAGTCTAAGGCGAAAGATAGTGAAAATTTGTGCAGGAGTCCAGCACCCGGCCGCGCGAAGAGTGCCGCTCCCAGGATAAGGAAAAAAACCACGGACCCGGCAGGGATTTAGTTTCCATGTAGACGGATTCCTACCGGGATCCGCCGGGAGGTGGATATGGATGGCAGGCTTCTATTCGCGGCCGCGATGGGGATCTTTGTCGCTTTCGCTGCGCAAACCGCCCTCACCGGCCTATGGGCCGCCCTCGGCGCCTTCCGCCATGCCACCGTAAAACGTCCCAGCCGGGCCATCGGATTCGGACTGGGGTTACGCGCCTTGATCGCGTCCGCCGCGCCCCTCGCCGCCGTCGCCTGGTTCGCCGCTTCCCGTTCCCGGTCCCTGGTCGCCTCCGACGGTGCCTGGTTAGGCGTTGCCATCTGCGGCGGCTTCCTCACTTTGATGATCGTCTCCGAATCCGCTGCGCGCGGATCGTGGCTGGGAGCCGTGCTGCACGTGTTCCGCCGCAGCCTGCGCCAATTCGGCGGCCCCCAATTGCCGAGCACCCCCTCCGCGGGATCCTCGCTGCTGGCCGAGGCCGAAGTGCGTCAGGCCTTCAAGGCCCGTCATAAAGGCGAGCCCCTGCGCGAAAGCCTGCGCGGCTACCTCGATCGTTTGAGCAGCCGCAATCCTGATCGCTTCGAAATCGATCGCGAGGCCAACGCCCTCTTCGACGACGAGGCCATACGCGAGGCCGGCCGCCGCAGCGACCTGCACAGGGTCGATCGCAATCGCTTCCGGGAGCTGGCCGCCAGCCGCGGCGACATTTCCGCCGAGGAGACCGTGCAATGGGCCGAAGCCCTGCATTCCCGCTGGAGCACGCTGCGGGAAGAGGGTGTAGGCCACGAGGTCTCCGAAGGGGTCCCGGCGGGAAGCGCCAGGCCCACTCCGGCGGAAGCGGCAGGCGCAGCGCTGGCGGGGGCGGGCGCGGCCAAATCCAGTAACCCGGCCGTTACGGGGGGTAAGTCGTCTCCGGCGGGAACCGCCAGCGCGGCGGGAACCGCCAGCGCGGCGGGAGCGCCTTTCGACGAAAAAGCGGAGGCGGCCGTGGCCGTGGCCGCGGATTTCCGCGAACGCCTACAAGCCTTCAAGGATTTCCTGCGCGGTTCCGATCGCAGCGCCCTCAACCCCGACAGGTTGGAGCAGGAAGTGGCGTTGCTGGTCATCCGCAGCGAAGGCGGGCAGGAGACGGTGGACAAAGAGGCACGCAGCGTCCGCCGCGAGGACGTGGCCCAGGTGCTGCGGCAGCGCCGCGACATCACCTCCCGGGAGGCCGATTCCATCGCCGACCTCATCGATTCGGCCCGGGCGCGCATGCTGTCGCGCACGGAAATCCGCGAGCATCGGCGCCAGGAAGCCACCGATCAGGCCTTGGCCCGCCTACGCGATCGTCTCTACGGCCTGTCCCGCCCGGAGCGGGATTACACCGCCTTCAAGCGCGCCATCGAGCGCCTTTTGGAAGCGCGCCTGGCCAATCCGGGTTCGGCGGAAGCGGAGCTGCGCGAATGGGATCGCGCCTCCTTGCAGGCCTTGTTCTTCTCCAAGCAGGGCATCTCCCAGGCCGATGCCGAGAAGATGGCGGAGCAGGCCGATGCCGCCTTCCGCGCCGCCCAGGAGCATGCCCGCCGCCTGGAGGCGGAAATCACCCGCCGCCGGGATGAAGCCCTGCTGGCCACCGAGGCCGGGGAAGCCTCGGTTCGGTCCTTGGCCCTCTCCTCGGCCCGCTGGGTGGCGGGAATCGCCTGCCTGGATGCCGCCGCCGCCGCCCTGGGCGGCTGGCTGGGCGCCCACCCATGACTCCAACTTGGACGTCGTTTCCGCTGTCCCCTGGGCAGCGGAAAACCCGCGGAGATGCCTGTAATTCCATGGTTTCCGGGGTTCCAGGGCGGTTTCCGGGGTAGGCTCGCCGCCCGGATTAGCGCCCCCCTTCGGACGGGCAGGTCCCGCATCCTGAAAAAATCCCCCGGGTGACGTTTTTCTCAGTTTTCCTACCCCCTTTCGCCAAGACTTAACCCCCTTTGCCGGCTACCCTTCAGGGAGCATTCCAAGAGGGGCGGGATCCGGGTTATGAAGATTGCGTTCGGCGGAAAATTCGTGGGGGGTGCCCAAGCGGCGGCGGCCGTCTTCCTGCTGGGAGGAGCGGCCGCTCCGCAGGCGCGCCTCGTGGACGCCATCACGGCATTCGACGCCTCGGCGGGAGCGGTCACGGCCCTGCCCGCCAAGCTATCGCTTACCGGCCTCTACGACAACACCGCTTCCAAGACCCGCGCCGTCACGGAGGGCATCACCGGCTACGAAATCAATTCGGCGCTGTGGAGCGACGGGGCCCATAAGGCCCGCTGGATCACGGTGCCCGCCGGGAGCAATATCGTTCCCACCGATACCGACCGTTACGCCTTTCCGGACAAGACGGTGCTGATCAAGAATTTCGCCATCGACACCGTCGCGGGCGACAGCAGCAGCCGCATCATCATCGAGACGCGCTTCCTGGTGCTGCACAAGAACGGCAGCGCCACCGAGTACAAAGGCATCAGCTATGCCTGGAACCGCGAGCAGACCGACGCCGACCTGGTGAACCAGACTTCGGGCCTCAACCGGGTCATCGCCATCCGCGCCGGCGGCAAGCAGGTGGGCAAGCGTTGGCAGTACCCTTCCCGCTCGGCCTGCACCAGCTGCCATCTTGGCCGCGGCGTGCTGGGCTTCGTAACGCCGCAATTGAACCGGCCCTCCAAGGCCAACGCCGCCGTCAATCAGCTCGCCGATTTCGCGACCAAGGGCCTGCTCTCGAAGAACCCGCTAACCGCTTCGCCCAACGCCATGAAATGGGCCGGGCTCGACGAAGCGGGCGCGACCACGGAACTCAAGGCGCGTTCCTGGCTGGCCGCCAATTGCTCGCATTGCCACGGCAACGGCAACAAGGCCACCCTGGCCATGCCGCACGATTTCGATCTCATGAACAAGGGCATGGCCTTCATGTACGACCCCGCCGGCGCCGATGACCAGGGCGGATACATGAACAAGGACGCCAAGACGCGCACTGACGAATACCCGTACATCATGAAGGCCGGATCTCCCGACAGCTCCCTCGCCATCAAGCGCATGATCACGCGCGGCAGCCCGGAGGCGCCCCTGGACGGGTTGTACGATCAGATGCCGTGGCTCGCCACCTACCAGCCCGATTCCGCCGGCGTGCGCGCCGTGGCCGATTGGATTTGCGCCGTGGGCAAGAAGTCCACCGGCGCCACCTGCAAGATCCCGGACGTGATACAACCGCCCGAGCCGGAAGTCTCCATCCGCTACATACGCCATTCGCGCATCATGACCGGCCAGACCGGCATCGTGGCCTTCATGGCGAACGGGTACCTCTATCTGCAAGCATCGCTGCATGGCTCCGCCGGCAGCGCTGCCGCGCCGGTCCTGAGCGATGTCAACGGGAAAGCCGTTGATCTCAGGCCGGCCGGCAAGGATGTCTACGCGCTTCCCGGCGGCCTGCCGCCGGGAACTTATTTCCTGCGTTGGCGGGGGGAGACGATCACGGTAAGCGCCGGGATCTGATGTGCCGCGATCCGACGGGGTGGGTTCCGTCGGAACGAAGGCTTTTTTGGGTACACGAATCGGGGGAAGCAAAATGGTCGCACAGTCCACTAGGGTTTGGAACGGCATTTCCGGGAAACGGCTCGCGGCCGTCTGCGCATTCACGGCCTTGGCTATAGCCGGCGGACATGCCCGCGCGCTCAAGATTCCCTTGACCAAGTCGGGAACCTGCCCCGAACTCAAGCGGGAGAATTTCCCGATGGGGGACAATTTCACCGGCCGCTACCTGAACACCAATCCCAATGGCGACATCACCATTAAGAACAATTGGGGCACCATCCAATCGGCGCTGACGCCGGAAAACTCGGTGAATTGCACCCAGGTGCCCGCGGGTTTCAAGCTGGAGATGTGGGCCGATGAAACGGATGTCGGCACCATCAAGTCACTGCAGAATTTCGCCTTCGACGAGCGCGGCCGCATGTGGGCCGTGGAAACCTTCGACTACCCCAACGTGATTACCGATCCCTTCGCGGGCCATGATCGCATCGTCATCCTCGAGGATACCGACGGCGATCACGTGATGGACAAGCATACCGTGTTCGCCACCGGGCTCAACATCCCGCAAGCCATCGAACTCACGCCCCAGGGCGTGGCCGTGGCCATCACGCCCCACGTAATCCTCTACAAGGACGCCAACGGCGACGACAAGGCCGACGGCGCGCCCCAGGTGCTGTATACGGGATTCTCCAAGGGCGATACCCACGGCGGCATCCAGCAGCTGCGCTACGGCATGGACAATTGGCTCTATGGCGACGTGGGCTACAACGGCGGCACGGTCAAGACCGTGAAGTTCGGATCCGGCGTGGTGCGCATGCGCATGGACGGCTCCAAGTTCGAATCCGTGGGCGCCAGCTCGGGCGGCAACAGCTCGGGATTGGGATTCACCGAAGATGGCCAGGTCTTCAACTCGGCGGCTACGGGCGGAGGCAACACGCATGCCCAGCATGCCGTGGTTCCCGTGCAGGGGCAGAGCACCAAGGAAATCTCCGGCTACGGCAACAAGTTCTTCCCCATCACCAAGGATCTGATGCAGGGCGATCAGGCCGGCGGATTCACCGCGGCCACTTCCCAGGAAGTCTATACCGCGCGCCTGTTCCCCCAGGGCTTCTGGAACAAGGCCACCTTCGTCACCGACGGCACGGGCCATCTGGTGAACACCGATTACCTGGAACCCGTGGGCAGCACCTGGACCACCAAGCACGATGCCGCGGCCCCGAACATCTACGCTTCTTCGGACGCGTGGAGCGCCCCCATCCAGGTGCGCGTGGGACCGGACGGCGCGGTATGGTTCATCGATTGGTACACCTACATCTACCTGCATAACGGCATGGGCCCCTCGGGTGCCGGCTCCGGCTTCGAAGATCCCGCCCTCCCCTACCGCTCCCTCCGCGATCGTACCCGCGAACGCATCTACCGCGTGGTCCCCGCCGACGGCAAGGTCGACGCCATGCTGGACCTCACCAAGGCCACGCCCGCCCAATTGGTGGCCGCCTTGGGGCATACCAATATGCTCTGGCGCCTGCAGGCCCAGAAGCAAATCATAAAGCGCACGGTTCTCCAGGCCGACAAGGACGCCATGGAAGCCATGCTGCTGAACGTCTGCAAGAACAGCTGGGCCAAGGACGCGGCGAACCTCGACGGTCTCGCCCTGCACGCCCTGTGGACCGCCGAAGGTCTCGGTCTTTTCACGGCCCATGCCTCGGTCTGGGATCCGGTCCTCAAGGACATGCTGCTGCATCCTTCCGACGCGGTGCGCATGAATACCGCCAAGGCCATGCCCCGCACCGTCGCTTCGGCCGAAGCCATCCGCGACCAGGGCCTTTTGGGCGACGCCAACGCCCACGTGCGCCTGTGGGCCATGATCGCGCTCTCGGAAATGCCCAAGGCCACGGGCATCACCGTTTCCGCCGCCAATCATAACCTCGACAACTGGTCCAAGATCGCTTACGACAAGGCCGCCGCCGGCTCGGGAATCGCCGAGGGCGCGGTCACGGAAAAACCCTTGCATGGCATCACGGTGGCCGTGGGCCATCAGGAAGCCGCGCCCCTCAAGCGCGATATCCGCTTCGGTCGCATCCAGGGCGGCCAATGGCTTCCCTTCCCGGACGGCGGCCTCAACGCCGGTACCCTGTCGGTCTATGACCTGCACGGCCGCGTGGCTGCCCACGCCGCCTTTGACGGCTCGGTCTGGAGCGGCCCGATCACCGGCCTCAATCAGTCCATGTACCTGTTCGCCTTCCACGGCAAAGACGGGTCGGTGTTGCGGGGGAAAATCGGAGGGATCTGATCGGCGATGGGGATCAATCGTTGGGAAAAGGTTTAAGGTCTAAGGGGAAATTCTTCCACAACATGGGTCCTATCCCACCTTAAACCTTAGACCTTAAACCTCTCTTGGTTCCTGTTCTTGTTCCCAACCCTCTCCAGGCTTCCGCCGCCCCCAAAAACTACCTTGGTTTCATGGCCCATCCCTCCCGCCGCCTCCCCGCTAACGTCCCCGGGGATTTCTATGTCGACGACACCTGCATCGACTGCGATACCTGCCGTTGGCTGGCACCGGAAACCTTCCTCCGCAAAGCCGGTCAGTCGGCGGTCGGCTCGCAACCGGAAGACGAAGCCGGCCGGCGTCGGGCCCTGCTGGCCGTAGTCGCCTGCCCCACTGCCTCCATCGGTACCGCCGCGCCCGCCAAGGATTTGCCCGCGGCGCGGGCCGCCTATCCCATACCCATCGCTGACGAGGTCCACTACTGCGGCTACCATAGCGCCAAGTCGTACGGCGCGGCGTCCTACCTTATCGTGCGGCCGGGAGGGAACATGCTGGTCGATTCGCCGCGGCAATCGGAAACCCTGGCGGCGCGCATCGAGGCCATGGGCGGGGCGCGTTGGCTGTTCCTCACCCATGGCGACGATATCGCCGAGCATGCCTGGTGGCACCAACGCCTGGGTTGCGAACGCATCCTGCATGCCGGGGACGCGGGACGGTCGACGCAGGGGATGGAACGGATCCTGGAGGGCGAAGCCGACATCGAGCTCGCCCCCGACCTGCGCATCATCCCCGTACCCGGCCATACCGAAGGCAGTTGCTGCCTGCTCTACCGCGATACTTTCCTATTCACAGGCGATCACCTGGCCTGGTCCGAGCGGCGCGGGCATCTCTACGCCTTCCGCGACGCATGCTGGTATTCCTGGGAGGAGCTGGGAAGATCCATGGAGAAACTCCGCGGTTACCCTTTCGAATGGGTATTGCCCGGCCACGGCCGCCGTTTCCATGCGGATGCGAAAACCATGAAAACGCAGATGGAAGCCTGCCTACGCTGGATGCGCGCGACCGGCGGGAGTTGACGGGAAAAGGTGGGATCAGCGCGCGAGGATCAGACCGTGGTCCGGCTCTGCCAAGCGGCGAACAGGATCACGGCGATAGCCGCGACGAGCAGAAGATGGGCAAAGCCGCCCATGGTGACGGAGACCGCCATCGAGATAAGCCAAAGGCCAAGGAAGATTGCGCATAACGCCCATAACATTTTAAATCCCCCAGAATCGCAAAAGACCGACGTCGACTGGTCCAATAATCGACTGCCCCTATAAATATCTTTTATTATCCGGGAAATCGAGATTTCTTTTTCAATTCGGCCGCCCGGCAGCCCAATAAATACGGGCTTTCCAGGGTTAATGGTTTATTACGGAGATATTACGGGACGCCTTCGGCGTTGACCCGCATTTGACACCGGGGAAAGTTTGTGTATACTTCGGATATGACTTTCGGCATCCCTCGCAAAGCGAAATCCCATTCGGCCCCTCTGGCACAAGCCTGGCGCGTATGCGCGGCTTACGTGCGTCGCTGCGTGGCCATGGATACGCTGTCCCCGAAACATGCGGGTAACGGGAGCGGGTTGCTTTAGACAACGGGAAAAAATCCCCGTTCGACAAGAAGCCCGCTCTGGAGAGCGGGCTTCTTTTTTTTTGTGTTTTCGCGGAGGTGAATGATGAAATCGGATCGCGCTGAAACTGTACTTTCAGAGGAAGCTGTCTTCCTCTGCGCTGCCAAAGCCGGCTTGGAGCCCGTCTACCCTGCGGAAATGGAAACCCTGGTATCCTTCCTGGTCAATGCCTTGTACCTGTTCGGAGGCCAAAGCCTGGCCGTTCCGGGCGGTGCGCCAGAGGGAGTAACGGCCGAGTTAACCCGTCTCGGCCACAGGGTACGCACCGGCCTTCCCTTAGGGAGTGGCCGGCAGGGCCGGTCCGGCGCCGAAGGCGCGCGTCGGGCCGGCCAGGGCAGCAACGGTAACGCGAGCGGGAACACGGGCGGACAGGCGCAAGCCGATCGCATTTTCGTTCCCCATGCCCTGGGCCAAGGTAGCGATGCGGAAATCCTGGCAAGCCTGCGGGGATTGCGCGGAAGCCTGCGTCCGGGCGGCCTCGTCTGCTTCCATGTTTTCGATCGCGACCGCGCGTGGGAACGGGCGGGTTCGCGGAACGCGCGCGTGGACGGGATCGAAGCGCGTCTGCGCGTGGAATTCGATCCTGCCAGCGGCAGGCTCAGCGCTCGCGCTACGCCGGCAGGGGAAGCGCGCGCCGTATTCCGGAACCCGGCCTTGGCGCTGGCATCGACTAGCGTAAAGACCTGGAACCTGGGAGAGCTGGCAGGGCTCTTGCGTTCCGCCGGCCTAGTACTGGAACGCGCCTATGGGGATTGGGAAGGCGGTAGTCCGGGACATACGGCCAGCGGCCGCCTGATCGTTGTCGCAGCGCGGCCCCGGAAGCGCGGTAATCCTAGGCAATCGGCCCAGGAGGCCCGCCCGCAAAGGGCCTGACGGGAGCGGCCCCCTCTTTCGCGCCTTGGCGCGGCGGCTCTTCGGGAGCGGGGGTTTCCGAAGGCATGATGTCCGCGACCTGGGACTGGACTTTGGCGACCAGGAGTTCCGGGGTGAAGGGCTTGGCCAGGAAGGAGGCATAGGCGTCTCCCACCTCATCCTGCACGGTAGCCGTAGCCCCGAATCCCGAGATGTATAACACCTGGAGATCCGGACGCAGCATCCGCAGGCAAGTGGCCAGTTCCGGTCCGTTCATGTACGGCGGCATGATCTGATCAGCGATAAGCAAGTGGATGACGCCGGTATGGGATTCGGAAACCCGCAAGGCTTCATCCGAATTCTGGGCGGTGAGCACCTGATATCCCTGGGAGCGCAAGGTGGCTTCCGCCACGCTGCTGACGAGAGCATCGTCATCGACGAGCAGAATCGTATACCCGTTGAAAGGAACCCCGGAGCCTTGAGCGTCTTCGGGGTTCCCGTCGTATTGATATGGCCGCATGGTCCTCTTAAGCCTTGAAGCGTTCCAGTTTCTGCAACCGCGAGGGATGCCGCAGCCGCTTGAGAGCCTTCTCCTTGATCTGACGGACGCGCTCGCGGGTCAGGTTGAAGCGCTGCGCGATTTCTTCGAGCGTGTAGGTGGTTTCCATCCCGATACCGTAGTACAGGCGGACCACTTTTTCCTCGCGCTCTTCCAGGGAAGACAAGATGCCCTTCATCTCCTCGCGGAGGGTGAAAGCCACCGTGCTCTTATCCGGGCTTTCCACGTTGATATCCTCGAGCACGTCTTCCAGGCGGCCGTCTTCGCCGTCCTTGACGGGCGCGTCCAGGCTCATGGGAGAAGCACTGAGCTGCAGGCTCTCATGGATCTCGTTGACCGCCACCCCCATCTCCTCGGCCAATTCGCCGATGGTGGGCGCGCGACCCAACTTCTGCTCCAGCTTGACGCTGGTCTTGCCCATTTTGTGTATGGTGCCGACGCGGCTGGGCGGAATGTTGATGACGCGGGATTGGTCGGCGAGCGCCGAAAGGATGGCCTGGCGGATCCACCAGACCGCATACGAGATGAATTTGAAATTCATGGTCTCGTCGAAGCGCTTGGCGGCCCGGATAAGTCCCAGGTTGCCCTCGTTGATGAGGTCACCCAAGGGCAAACCCTGATACTGATAGTTGCGGCACACCGCGACTACGAATTTCAGGTTGGCTTGCACCAGGGCATGCAGGGCATCCTTATCTCCGGCACGGATATTCCGCGCCAACTCGGCTTCCTGGGCCAGGTTCAGGTTCTGGGTTTGGCTGATCTCCCTCAGGTAAGCAGCCAGACCCGAATCGTCTCCCAGGAATTTCAGCGAAGGCTTGATCTTTTCCTTCTTGATGGGCTGGCGCTTCTTCACGCCAGGCCCCGTAATGGCATCCTGGCCTTCGCCAGCCATACCATCCGTCATAGGCAGTTCTTCAACCGAAGTTCTGCCTGGGTCCGTGGATGTGTTGAACTCGCTCACGATGGTCTCCTCGTTGGGGTTCGCGCGGGCATGCCATGTAAACTCATTTTTGGAAAAAGCCCCGGCAAGGAAAGAATTGGATATGACGGATTTATTACCGCTCCGCTTAATTCGGCGAAATACCAAGCCTACGCCGGGGTAACCGTGGGGCGGAATATTCCGCTTCGAAATGGTACGTCGGTTTATTTACGGCAAATGCAGGGAGAGCGAATTCCGGCCGGTCCCGGGAGGACGAACCATATATATGCCGGCTCCGGTGGCACGGCCCGCTTCATCGCGTCCATCCCACTCCGCATATCCGTCGCGCAGCGTAAGCGCCCGTACCGGCCGCCCCGAAGGCGTGTAAACGCGCAGGGTTCCCGACGACACGGGAGCGTGAAAGCGGATGACCCCGTCCCGTCCCTGACCCGCTAGGAAAGGCATGGCGTTACGAGGAGGCTCGCGAAGTGCGATCGGATCCTGGGGCCGTATAGGCAGGGTATCGCTTACGGCGCGCTGGCCGTGAAAGACCTTGGTGACCTCCCCAGCCACACGTAGGTACCAATCCGACGGTAAAGCCATACCATCGGCGTCCAAAGTAAGCCAAAAGCCTTTATCCGGCGCGTCACTCCGCTTGGAGGCTAGCTTAAACATGGCGGTACCTTCATCCACCTCATCGAACATGGCGATCTTCAGCGCCTCGGCGCCCGCGGTCTTGGCGTTCATGGCTTGGCGCCACAGGAATTTTCCGCCCTTGCGGGGAATCTGGTTGGCGGGCCCGGCATTCAGGTTTTTCCAGGAGAATCCGGGGAAGACCACCGGCAAGTAGAAGTTGCCGTTGGTTTTGGTTTCGGCCAGATCCGGGACCATCTCGGTCTTTCGCCAATTATCGGCGCCGGCGGAATCGCCGTAGCGTCCCACGGCCCAAGGTTGGATGGCATCCATCGCTTTGTAGACCGCCTTCCACCCCGCGTCCGGACGGGCGTCCTGATTCAGCAGACGCCACCACGAGGGCGTGCCCCCCATGTAATAGGCGCGATACTTGGAGTCGGCGTCGGCCTTGAACCACTTCACGAATGCGGCCGCCACATTGGGATCGGAGGGCGGATGGTTCTCCGTGAATCCCATGCCCCATACGGAAACCACCGGCAATCCCTTTTCGAATAGGTAACCTGGCTGTGACGTAACCTTCAGTTCGTCCACCAGGTATTTCCAATCGTTCTTGATCTGATCGGCGAAGCCCGCGTCCGAAGCGCCGGACACGTCGTATTCGATGGCCCAGACGCGGCCCGTGGCCGCCGCGGCCTTCATGATGTTTTTGAGCACCAGGTCGCCGCCCTGCTTCTTCCAGGCCGTCTCACCGACGAAGCGCTGCACCAAAATGCCGTCCAGGCCGTACTGCTCCATCCAGCGGAAATGCGCGTCCACGATGGCCGGGGTCTTGGCGGAAAAGAGGTAAGCCTGCTTCACGCCGATCTTGAGATCGCCGGCCGGGCACAAATCCTTGGCTTGGAACTCGGAAAGCTCGGGGTAGAGATCGACGGTAAGGCTGTTCTCGGCCGGGCCGCCGTTGCGCGACCAATGGATCCAATTGCCGGCGCCATTCATGGGGCAATCGAACCAACCCTGGTATCCGAAAAGCACTTTGCCTTTGAGCGTGGTGGCGTCGACGGCGGCGGACGCGGTCCGGGCCGAAAACGTCACCGTAAGGGCGAGGGCGCAAACGGCGGCAAACGCGCGGACGGAAATTCGGATAAGCGCAATCGGTACGGAACGTTCCAGCGTAGCCTCCCCCGGGTCAATACCGGTCCACTAAGGGTAAGGCCCGGGTGCCGCTTTTGCACCATAAAATCAGGTTCAAATCGGGAGCGATTACGGCGCGATCGGGAGCTTGGAAACCGGTTTCCGCGCGCCGCAATTACGGAATTGCGATGCTTGAGGAGGACGTTAACCAGTGCCGGTATAATTTCGGCATTAGCGCAGGAGCGCGCTGGCTTAGCGCGCGAGGGCGGCGATGCGGTGACGGCGGACGACCCCACCGGAATTCACCGTAAGGATGCGCATGCCCGATGCCGATTGCGATCCGAAAGAGCACGCGCCTACGCAGGAACGCGAAGCCAGGACGCGCCCATCCAGCCCGGACAAATACGCGCTAAGCCGCGCCCCGCGCCCGGGAATCAGGATGAGTTCCGGGCCGCGAAAGGAGATCGCGTAGGGTAGCATATCTGTTACGGTACCCGTGCCCCGCGCATGGGTCTGGATGGTCCCCGGCTCCACCGCGAACCAGGCATCCGCGTCCAGCGCCCCGCGCACCGACAAACCTCCCCCCGCGTCCACGGCAGGTTTCACGTAGGCGCCGGTCTTCTTCGATTGCAGGGCGATCTGGGCGCCTTGTTTGGTTACGCGGAAGATTTCCCAGGTGCCGACCTGGCTTTCCAGCGGGTACAGCAATCCATCGGTGTTCACCCCCAGGTATTTTCCCGAAGCCGGGTCCCGCAAGGCCACTTCATTGTTCCCCAGGTCCACCATCACGAAGCTGGCAGCCTCGCAGCCGGGCCGGGCCGCCGCGTTGCCGACGGCATTCTTCTCCACGCATACGTAGGCGCCTTTGACTACCGACTTGAGCTTGACCGCGGTCTCGCCCGCGGCCTTGACCGGCTCGGGGCGCGAGCGGGTTCCCTGTTCCACGAAGGCCTCGCGCAATACCTGGCAGGGGCCGATGCCTTTTTCCACCGAAGGTTCGATGCTGGTGCCTTCGAACCATTCGTTCCAGCTGGTGACCATGTAGATGCGGTTCACGCTGTCTCCGGCCGGGGCCCATTGGGGCAAGGCGCGGATATCCTTGATCACTTGCTTGAATTGCGGCATGCTGCCGGGGAGCGGCGGATGCCCGGGCCGGAAGTCCTGGTAATAAGGCATGATGGGCGGATGGAACACCGTCTTGGCGGCCCAATTCTTGTAGTACGGAAGACCCACGCGATTCTGGTAGGCCAAGGCCGAATCGTCCGCCTGGATAAGCGCGGCCTCGTAGGAGTTGTAGGAGACGTAGGATTCGAAAACGCTGAAGCGGTTGCGGATGCCGTTGCGGGCCGTGGCGGGATCGGATTGGGCGCCGATGAAGGCTTCGTCCGCCATCAGGTAGACGTTGCCGACGTGCGCCTTGAGGCTGTCGATATGCTGGCTGCCGAAGTTCTTGAAGGTGCGCGTCACGTAGACCAGGACTACCGGACGCCCGTCGATCTTCAGGTAGGAAGGATGATTCCAGAAATTGTCCTTGAAGTACTGGAACATCTCGATCCAGGCCTTATTCACTTCCGGAGAATTGAAATCGACCACGCCGTCGCGCTTGCCGTCCAGGGTATCGAGCTCGCCCAGGGGCTCTACCACCATGGCGAACTTGATCTTGTTCACGCTGGGCGACTTGAGGAAACCGTTGCGCAGATGGCTGTCGGTGACGTCCGTCTTCTTCCACCAGGACATGAAGAACACGTCCACGCCGTAATAGGCGGCGGTGTCGATATGCTTGGTGACGATGGGAATGCTATCGGTATTGTACTGGCCCAGCACCGGCGTCAGTTGCGCCGCGAGATCCTTCCACTTGGGAGGGAAATACCAGCCATAATAGTAAGCGCCCACCAGATCGCGCCTTTGCGGGATCGCGGGCGCGGCGAAGGTTTGCGAAACGAGCAGCGGGAGCAATAGCCCCAGGTAGAAGCGGATACGCATGGGATTTCCTTCAGGGCTTCCGCGCAGGTGCAATCGGCGCCAGGCGTCCGGAGGCATCCCTCAGGGATACTCCGATCCCCGGCGCGCCGTAATAGGCGCGCGGCAAGCCGATGGCCTGGGCGGCGACGACGCGCTGCGCGGGCCGTTTGGGGGTGGCTCCCACGCCGGTGACCGGCGGGGGAATGACGGTGAACGGTTGGCCGTAGTACTGCTTGGCGGTGTTGATGAACGCCGTAGGCGTAAGGAACACGTATTTGCCCGGGAAATTACGGTTGAGCGAATCCGCCACCGCCTTGAGCTGCGCATAGCCGTTGGGCAGGAAAAAGGGGGTGATGACCTTCATGGCGCGGAACTGGGGCTCGGCGGGATTGGCGGCCACACCCGCGAGATCCGAGTACACGGTATCGGCGCCGCGGCGTTCCTTGATGTACTCGTTGAACAGCGCCACGCCGTTCTGGAACAAGGGCTTGGTGAAGGGTTGGCCGTAATTGTGGAAGAGGCCATCGAGCCCGCAGGTCTTGGTGTAATTGTCGTACTCGGGGGTGGGATAGGTGGTCCACCACAAGCTGCCCGCGTGGAAGCCGGCATCCGCCAGCCACTTCCGGTTGATGTCGAGCCAACCCGGAAGCATGGCCGATGCGAAGAAGACGGTGTAGATGAATTGGAACCCGCACGGGCCCGAAATCAACTCGTCATTCGGGGTCTTGTTGTTGTAGAAGTAATCCATCAGGCTGGGGTTCAGTTCCTGGAGGCCCGGATTGAGCGGGGTTCCCACTGGTACGGTGCCGCGGGCGGGATCATGCCACATGGACCATAGGCCGTTCTGATCGAATTGGATATTGTCGCCGTCGCTCCACAAGAAGCACACGTAAACCTTGTTCTTCTCGGCGGTAATCGGGGCATGGGTGCCCTGGGCATAGGTCTTGTTGGGGAAGCTCGACCAGAAGCTGCCGTTGGCGTAGTAATCGCTCGCCACGTAGCCGATGCCGAACTTGTTGGCCACCTTGTTGGCATGGTCTTCCACGTTGGCGTAGCCCATCAGCGAGGCGCCCACGGCGTACTTGCCCTGGGTCAGGATCTTCTCGATCTCGGCGGTTTCGGCAGGGTCATTGAAGTCCAGCCAGAAGATGAAACCCTTGCTGGCGATGGCGTAGTCGAACAAGGGTATGGACCAATTGTACTTGATGACGAAGACGGATTTGCGGGTGCAATTGGGCATCAGGTTCTGCAGGGCATAGTCGTACGCCGGGATACGCCCGGCCCACTTGGTACGGAAATCCTCTTCCGCCCCCGCCCAACCGAACTTGGCCTTGAGCGAATCGCGGATGGACGCGGTCACGGGCATGCCTTCCTGCTGGGCCGAAGCCATCATGGCCAGGTAGAAGGACCAATCCTTGGCGGGATCATAGATGAACATCTTCTTGACCCGGCTCTGGTACTTGCCGAAAAGCGTGCGCAGACCCGCGGTGGAATCGGTCGCGATCGCGGAGGGGACCACTTCGTAGGGCTTCTTGCTTTGATCCAGTTGCTCGCGATCATGATCGCGGGTCTGCATATAGACTTCCGCGGCCGGCTGATTTAGCATACCGGCCAGGCAGAGGCCGATGATCTTGGCGTCCTGGCCGTCCTTGCGACTGTCGATCAGGAAAGCCTTGGCGGCCGCGGGCATTTTGGTGAACAGCCCGCTGGCGGCGCATGCGGACCCGAGGCCAAAGGATAAGGCGAACGCGAACACGATGATTTTCTTCAAGAGGGCTCCCCACAGCCGGTGTTTTAATCGAACCTGCGAATACTCGAACCTAACCCCGCGGGAAGTAAGCATATATATGATTGCCACCATTGCTTTGTATAAAGCCGCCCTTCACTTGTACGGAATCAGCGCAAGCGCGGAACAGGGGTGGGGCGTAACGTTCCCGTTACCGGGTATAGCGCGTTTGGGGCCGAATTGGCGGGCTTCCGGAACGATCCCGGAAGAATTGCGGGTTCTCCGGGCAGAGAACGATTTAGGGAAGATGTTATGCGGAAAAAATACCTACTCCGCGGCCGCGCAGGGCGGAATCAGGGAGCGAGACGGCCCGCCAGGCGGAACAGTTCGGTTTCCGCCCGCTTGCTCTCATAATGCGCGGAAACCAGCCGCGTTTCCGAAGCCACGAACTTTTCCTGGGCGGCGCGCAGCTCCAGGGAAGCGATGGAACCCAGGCGCAGACGCTCCATGGCGATGCCCATGTTCTCCCGGGCCAGGGCCACGTTGGCGGTTTCCAGGTTGAGCATTTCGAGGCTGGCGTGATAGGCCTGTTCCGCATCGGCCAGGGCGCCTTCCATCCCCGCCTTGGAATCCTCGTAGCCCAGATCGGCCTGGGCCATGGCGCGCCGGGACCGGCGCCAATCATCGCGCACGGAGAATCCGTCGAACAGGTTCATCTTCACGTTGACCCCGTAGCTGAGCCCGGCGGCCTCGTTCTCGCGCAAGAAGCCCGCTTGCGATTCAGCCAGGGAATAGTTGTAGCCCAGGGACAGCCCCACCGCCGGGAACAGTTTGCCTAGGTATTCGCGATACGCGGCCGAGGCCAGGGCGCGTCCCAAGCCGGCCTGCCGCAAAGCCGGCGACGACTCCATGGCTTGGCGCTTGATGGCCGCCATATCCGGGGCCGGGGCCAGGGGGATGGAATCCTCGCTGAGGAAATCCGCGCCTTCGTCGCGTGAGAGGAGGCGATTGAGAGCGCGCTTGCCTTCGTCCAGGGACACCGCTTGCCTAAGGCGCGCGGAAAGATCCGCGTTGAGATCGAGTTGCGCCTGCAGAAGCTCAAGCTTGGAGACGCCTCCGAAACCGTATTTGCCTTGGGTGAGCTTGACGCGTTCGCGCGACAGGGAGACCGCCGTATCCAGGGCGGCCAGCAGGGTGCGTTGGCGTACCACGTCGCCATAGGCCAAAATGATTTGCGCGGCCAGGGCCTGTCGTGAGCCCTCGCGGCGCTGTTCGTAGAGCGAGGCGGTCGCCGCCAGCCGCTTATGGGCGGCCAAGGACGACAGCCCTTCGAACACGGTCCAATTGCCCGTGACCCCGGCCAGCTTGGAGGTGCCTTCCGCCCCGTTCTTCTCTTCCGGAGCCGCTCCCACGCGCACCTGGCGCGTATCGTTGATGCTCTTGGTATAGGAGGCGGTGGCGTCGACCTTGGGGAGCGCACCCGCTTCGCCCCAGGACACGGCCTCGGCCGCGCTGCGCGCTTCCAGAACCGAGATGCGATAAGTGCGATTGGAGTCGAGAGCCAGGGAAAGGGCGTGCTCGAGGGTGAGCAATTCCGCGGCACGCGGCATCACCGCCAGCGCGAGGACGGAAGCGAGGGAGGCAATGCGCGCCTTCATGCTTCCGGTCCCGGGTTGTTCCGCAGCGACAGGAAGCTGTACATCGCCGGCACCACGTATAGGGTCAGCATCAGCGAGAACGTCAACCCTCCCACCACGGCGATGCCCATGGGCATGCGGCTCTTGGCCCCCGCGCCCAAGGCCAACGCGATGGGCAAAGTGCCGAGCACCGTGGCCAGGCTGGTCATGACGATGGGGCGAAAGCGCGAGGCCGCCGCGTCCAGTACCGCTTCCACCTTGGGAAGCCCATGACGCCGCCGTTGGTTGGCGAACTCCACGATGAGGATGCCGTTCTTGGTCACCAGGCCAATCAGCATGATGGCGCCGATGTTGCTGAAGATGTTGCGCGTTTGGTTGAAATACCAGAGGGCCAGTCCCGCGCCGCACAAGGCCATGGGCACGGTGCACATGACGATGATCGGATCGAGATAGCTTTCGAATTGCGCCGCCAGCAGCAGGTAGACTAGCACGATCGCCAATAGCAAGGCGAACATGATGCCGCCGGAAGCCTCCTCCTGATCGCGCGCCGGGCCGGAAAGGGCGGTCTCGAAGCTGGCATCAAGGGTCTTGGCTGCCACCCTGCGCATGGCCTTGATGCCGTCGCCCAACGTCATGCCCGGCGCCAGAGCGGCCGAAACGGTGGCGCAGACATAACGGTTGTAGCGATAGAGCTGGGGCGGATTGATCTGCTCCCGATAGCTCACGAGATTGTCAAGGGTTACGATCTGGCCCTTGTTGTTCTTCACCCCGATGTTCTTCAGATCCGCGGGCTCCTTGCGGAACTCCCGGTCCACCCGGCCGATCACCTGGTATTGCTTCCCGTCCTTGATGAAATAGTCGAAGCGGAGATCGCTGAAGGCCAATTGCAGCGAGGTGGCGACATCCCGAACGCTTACGCCCAGCGTACGCATGCGCTCGCGGTTGATGTCCACCCGCAATTCCGGCTTGTTCAGCTTGAGGTTCTCCTCCACCACGGAAAAGGTGGGATCCTGGCGCGCTTCGTCCACGAACTTGGGCAGCACTTCCTTGAGCTTCTCGAAATTCGGGGCCTGGATGATGAAGTTCATGGGAAGGCCGAGGCGCGCGCCCACCGTGATGGTCTGATCCTCCACGACGTTGATGCGGGCGCCGGTGAGACCCTTCACCTTGGCGAAAACGGTTTGCGCGATCTCGTGCTGACTGCGCTTGCGTTGTTCGGGATCGGTCAGATACATGCGGATGAAGCCGGAATTCACGCCGGCGGATCCGGAAAAGCCCGGAGCCGTGACCGAGAGCAGGGTGGCGGCCTCGGGCACTTCGGCCGAGACCAGCTT
>JAHFCH010000197.1 GCA_023249635.1 Fibrobacterota bacterium | reverse complement strand
TGAAGTGGCCGAAGCCTTTTGAGAAGAGACGATGCCGTCTCCATCATTATGCGGTATTAGCTATCCGTTGGGATAGTTATTCCCCGCTTCAGGGCAGATTCCTTACGTGTTACTCACCCGTCCGCCGCTGGTATTGCTACCCGCTCGACTTGCATGTATGAGGCACGCCATCAACGTTCGTTCTGAGCCAGGATCAAACTCTCCATAGATTATTTATTCAATAACTTTGGAGCGAAACCTTCGGCTGGCTAGCCGATGTGGTTTCTACTCGAGGCTTATCCCACCCGCTTCTACAGTCGCGCATCTTCTTGCGAAGACGGCTTCCGCCGCGTGGTATAAGACAAGCCTTCTGATGACAGGGCATCGACTCGGATGGCCAAGAAGTCCGTTAGGACTTCCCTTCACCCAGAGTTCCCGCTCCGCTTGTGATTTACTGCTTGTTCCTGATTCTTCTCTCAAAGAGCCACGCAGGGCTCGATGGCCCTGCGTTTTTGTCGTAAGCCCGAAGGCTACCGACTCCCACCCTTTTTCGGGCGGGATGGTAAACATACTTCACTATTCCAGGTCCGTCAACGCTTTGCAGGGGATTTTTTCGCTCTTTGGGGAGAACGCCGAAAGGGGGGCCGTAAACCTGTTTTATGCTTTCAATTCAAACCAAGTCGAGGGAGCCGACCTGGAACCAAAACTTCCCATATAACCCAAGTTCCCCTGTGGATACAGGGAGGCTTTTCAACAAGGTTATGCACAAATGTTGATATGGAGTCAACAAACCCACCCCAAAGGACCGTAACTTCCAAAAATGCTAAAGACGGGTAGGTGCTATTTGTGCAGGAGAAGGAATCGATCGATTCCCGAATAGTCCGGGGATGTGGAAAGGGATTTCCAGGAACGCGAGGCGGCTTTTGCGATCAAAACAGGAGCCTGGCCGGCGCCGATTTCCAGGATCAGGATTCCGCCTTCGCGTAGCCGCTCATGGGCCGCATCGATCAATCGGGAAGGCAGCTCCCAGCCTTCGCTTCCGCCGAACAAGGCCAGGGCAGGATCGAAATCACGGACTTCGGGCTGCAAGTGCTGCCGTTCATTCTCACCCACGTAGGGCGGATTGGAGACGATGCAATCGAATCGCAACCCCTCGGGAATGCCGGAGAAGAGATCGCTTTGGGTAAGGTTGCCGGCAGCGAGCCCGTTGTGGGCCGCGTTCTCGCGCGTCAATTGCAAGGCATCGGCGGAGATATCGCAACCATGGACGGTGCAGTTCGTGATCTCTTTCACGATTGAAAGGTAAATCGGGCCCGCACCTACGCCCACATCCAGGATGGTATTGGGCCGTCCCGGTTCGAGATGCTTGCGCACCAGGTCGACGATGAGTTCGGTTTCCTGGCGCGGTATCAGCGCGCGCCGATCGACTTTGAGATTCAATTCGCGGAAGGGCGTTTCGCCCAAAAGATGCTGCAGGGGTTCGCGCGCGCCGCGGCGCTTGATAAGCGCGCGGAATCGATCCAGCTCCCGTTCGACCAGGGGACGATCGAAATTCATGTAGAGATCCATGCGCTTCATGCCCAGCACATGGCCGAGCAAGAGCTGGGCATCGAGACGGTGGTTGTCGATGCCGCGGGCCTTGAACCAGTCGGAAGCCTTATTGAGGATGTCGAGCAGCGTGTTGGCGGCGGCTGTCTCGCTCATCCCGCCTTCTCCAGCTCGCGAAGCTTTTCGGCGTTGGCCTCCATGGCCAGCGCGTCAATCAGTTCCTGGATGTCGCCCTTCATCACCGCATCGAGCTTGTACAAGGTGAGGTTGACGCGATGATCAGTGCAGCGGCCCTGGGGGAAATTGTAGGTGCGGATCTTGGCGGAGCGATCACCCGTGCCCACTTGGGACTTGCGGGCCGCGGCTTCCTTGGCATCGCGCGCGGCAATCTGGGCATCGAGCAGCTTGGTTTTGAGCTGATTCATGGCCTTGGCGCGGTTCTTGTGCTGCGAACGCTCGTCCTGGCAGGCCACCACGATCCCTGTGGGGATGTGGGTCAGGCGCACGGCGGAGTCCGTCTTGTTGATGTGCTGGCCGCCCGCGCCGCCAGAGCGGTAGGTATCCACGCGCAGGTCCTCGTCCTTGATGACGATATCATCCATTTCATCGGCCATGGCCATTACCACCACGCTGGCGGCGGAAGTATGCACCCGGCCCTGCGCTTCGGTCTCGGGCACGCGCTGGACGCGGTGCACGCCGCTCTCGTACTTGAGCACTCCATAAACGCCATCGCCCGTGACCTCGGCCACGAGTTCCTTGAAGCCGCCCACCGTGCCTTCGCTCTCGCTTACGACGGAGACCTTCCAGCGGCGGTTTTCGATGTAGTACTTGTACATGCGCCACAGGTCGCCCGCGAAAATGCTGGCCTCGTCGCCGCCGGTGCCGGCGCGGATTTCCAGAATGACATTACGCTCGTCATTAGGATCCTTCGGGATGAAAAGGAACTTCAGCTTCTCTTCGACAGCCGGGATTTTCTCCCTGAGCGCCTTCAATTCGTCGACGGCGAGCGCCTGCATTTCCGCATCGGATCCGTCGGCCGCGGCCTTTTCCCATTCGGCCTGATCGGCCAACAGGGACACGTATTCCCGCGCCTTGGCCACGGTTTCGGCCAAGCCTTTATGCAGTCGATTGAGCTCGGTCATGCGCGCAAGGTCGGAGAGGATTTCGGGCCGCTGGAGCTGCGCCTCGGTCTCTTCGCTGCGTTCTATGACTTTCTGGGCTTGGGAGAAGTAGTCCATTGGGTAGAGAGGAAGTTAGTTAGACGGGGGGATTGGTGAAAGAGAGGTTGGGTGGGAGAGGGAGGGTAAGAGAGGTCTAAGGTTTAAGGGGTGGGTCACCCGGCATAGGTCATAGGTTTTCCCTTAAACCTTAGACCTTAAACCTTTTCCCTGGAAAGACCAGGACCGGTCTTACGCCAGCGCGGCTTTAATCGACGCTATCGCCACTTCCAGCTGCTTCTCATCCGGTTCCTGGGTCGTGATCTTCTGCAGCCAGAGACCCGGCAGCACGAAGGGACGGACCCAGAGGGAATCCTGGTAGCGGGCGGTTAGCTTGAGGACCTCGAAGGCGAGGCCGGCCACGAGCGGCACGAAAGGCAGATGGACAGCGAAGCGCGCCAGGGCGGAAGGATATGAGAAATGCAGCCATTGCCACAGGACGGCGTCGAAGGTGCTGAAGAAAGCCATGCACACCAGGGCCACGATAAGGATGAAGCTGGTGCCGCAGCGCGGGTGGAAGCGGCTTTGCAAGCGCGCGCTCATGACGTCCAACGGAGCGCGGCGTTCGTGCACGAAAATGGATTTATGCTCGGCGCCATGGTACTGGAACACGCGGCCGATATCGCGCAGGAAGGAAATACCCCACATGTATGCCAGCAGCAGGCTCATACGCACGCCGCCGGCGGTGAGGTTGAACAAAACGGGATCGGCCGGGGCCAGCTTGCTGCCGCCGATCAGATGGCCGGCTACGAAGTACGGGAGCAGTTGGAATAAGCCCAGGGCCAATGCCAGGGATGAGAGCAGGCTCAAGGAGACCCAGAGGCCGTCCCAACGCGATTTGGCGGGGGCGGGAGCGGCAGCGGGCATATGCGCGGCTTCGGGGAGCGCATCCGCTTGGGGAGCGCGTTCCTGTACGGCCATGGAGAAGTTGAGCGCCTTGATGCCGATGGCAAGGGATTCGATAAGCGAGGCCGCTCCGCGAATGACGGGGAGACCGAGCAACTTATGGCGGCGGGAGTAGGAAAGGAATTCCTCGTTCTCGATGACGATGGAACCGTCGGGGGCGCGGACCGCGACGGCCAAGCGCCGCGGGCTCCGCATCAGCACGCCTTCGATCACCGCTTGCCCGCCGAGACTTTCCGGCTGGTAGTTGGAGAGGAAGGTAAGGGTCCACGTTAGACGGTGCAAACCCTTCTGGAATGGATTCATTCAGCCCTTGGGAGCGTCCTTCGGGGCAGACCGGGTCTTGCGCTTGGCACCCACGATGGACGTGTAGCGGGAAGTGAACTTCTCGATACGGCCAGCGGAGTCGAGAATCTTTTGCTTACCCGTATAGTACGGATGGCAGTTGGAACAGATTTCGATACCCTGACCAGGGATGGTGGCGCGCAATTCGATCAAGTTGCCGCAGGAGCAGGTGAAGGTTTGCATGTCGTATTTAGGATGAATACCGGTTTTCATCGTGCGGCTCCAGAAATTTTGTGAGAGAGGGAAATATAGTCCTGAGCCACCGTTCGTTCAATATAGGGCACGTAAGTTGAGTATAACTATGGATTTGATAAAGAAAGTAGCCACGTCCCCGGTGACGGACCAATTCCGTGAAATGGGCCCAAAAAGGGGGTTGGGAAGCTTGAGAGAATGGGTGTTTTGACCTTTCTGGCTCTCGCGGCGGATACTGAGGTAACCCTGATGAAACCACTTTATTTCCTGAAGACCTCGGCTCCAGGCGGTTTCACCCTGCTTTAGGTCGGCTTGAGACTCGCCTGATCATCCTACTTTTCCTGGTTCATTCCAGAATCCCGGGGATCGCTCATGCCATCAGACAAGCCGCTCATCATCGGCGGGAAAACCTTCGCTTCCCGCCTCATCGTCGGCACCGGAAAATACCCGGACTTCGCCATCATGCGCCAATGCCACGAGGCTTCGGGCGCGGAGATGGTGACCGTAGCGCTGGGCCGCGTAAAGTTGCAGGGACCGGAAGAGGAAAACATCCTCAACTTCATCGACCCCAAGAAGTACGCCTTGCTGCCCAATACCGCCGGCGCTTACAACGTCGAGGACGCCCTGCGCATCGCCCGGCTGGCCCAGGCCCAGGGGATGAAATTCCTGAAGCTGGAAGTTTTGTTCGATCAGAAGACCTTGCTGCCCGACCCCCTGGCCACCTACGAGGCCTCGAAAATCCTGGTGAAGGAAGGCCACACGGTCCTGGTGTATACGAATGACGATCCCGTGTTGGCCAAGAAGCTGGAAGACTTGGGCGTCGCGGCGGTAATGCCGGCGGGTTCCCCCATCGGCAGCGGCCAGGGCGTGCTCAACGAAAACAATATCCGCATCATCATGGAATCGCTCAAGTGCCCCGTGATCGTGGATGCGGGCATGGGCACGGCTTCGGATCTGGCCAAAGCCATGGAGCTGGGCGTGGACGGTATCTTGTGTAATACGGGTATCGCCGCGGCTACGGATCCGGTGCGCATGGCGCGTTCCTTCCGGCTGGCCTGCGAAGCCGGGCGCGACTCGTTCCTGGCCGGGCGCATCCCGCGCAAATTGTACGGCTCGGCTTCAAGTCCCCAGGAAGGGTTGCGGTAGGCCGCCGTGCTGCGCCGGTTGTTTTGGCCGGCTGGGCTGGCCCTGCTCGTCCTGGTCTACTTTCTGGGCCACCCGGTCCTGCATCTCTGGTCCGCCTATTCCAACGACGAACCCAATCTCGCCCCTGCGCCCCACGGCACCCTCAACGATGCCGGGCGGCTCTCGGAAACCCCCATCGATTCCGTTATCCACCTGCCCGCGGATTCGGTCGCGGCCACCATGGCGCTGCGCGCCGCCCTACGTAACGCCACCGCTACGGGGCGGAGGATCTCCATCGGAGGGGCGCGGCATAGCATGGGGGGACAGTCGCTGTACCCGCACGGGCTTTCCGTGGACATGCGCGGCTACCGGTCGCTTTCCCTGGACACGGCGGCCGACATTTTGCATGCGGGCGCCGGGGCCATTTGGTCAGACATCCTCGTCTATCTCGATCCGTTCGGCCGTTCGGTGGACGTGATGCAGGCCTACGCCAATTTCAGCGTGGGCGGATCCTTGAGCGTGAACTGCCATGGCTGGCAGCCCGATCAAGGCCCCATCGCCGCCACCGTGGAAGGCTTCAGCCTGTTTACCGCCGACGGGACCGTACGCCATTGCAGCCGTAAGTCGAATCCCGGACTTTTCTCTTTGGCCATAGGGGGATACGGCCTGTTCGGCGTGATCCTGGACGTGGACCTGCGCGTGGTCCGCAATGAAGCTTACGCACCCCGCCGCGTCGTCATGCCTTCCGGGCTGTATGGAGATCGCTATGCCTCGCTGATCTCGAGCAACCCGGAAGTCGGGCTGGTCTATGGGCGCCTGGACATCTCCCACGGCCATTTCCTGGGCGAAGCCATCCTGAAATACTTCGTGCGGCTTCCCGAGGCCCCGGCATTGCTCGCGCCCCACAATGCCCGCATGGATAAGCTTACCCGCGCGGTATTCCAGGGTTCGGCCGGAAGCGAATACGGCAAGGGGTTACGTTGGAAGCTGGAGAAGCGACTCGAGCCGTGGTTGGCGCCGCGGGCCGTGAGCCGCAACCAGGTGCTCTCGGACGATGCCACCGTTTTCACCAACCGTTCCGGAGGCACAACGGATATCCTCCAGGAATATTTCATTCCGGAGAAGCATCTTTCCACCTTCATCGCGCAAGTGCGCGAGGCCATGCCGGCCCATCCCGAAGTAGACCTGCTCAACGTTACCGTGCGGGCCGTGCGGCGGGACAGCACCGCCTTCCTGCGGTATGCCCGCGAGGACGTATTCGGGCTGGTGCTTTCCCTGCGCATCCCGGCTAACGAGGGTGGGGACATCGCCCTGGCTGGAGCGGCGCTGGATCTGATCGATCGCGCCCTCGCATTGAACGGCACCTTTTACCTGCCCTACCGGTTGCACGCGAACGCGGAACAGGTGCTGCGCGCCTATCCCAATGCGCGCCTATTCTTCGAGGCGAAACGGAAATACGATCCCGGGGAAGTGTTCCAGAACCTGTTTTACGCCCAGTACGGGCACGCCTGGGACGCCGGCGAATGAAACTGCGGGCGAATTCCTAAATTGGGGTCATGTCAATCCCTCCCGGCACAGCCGCTCCCGCCCGTCTCGATTTGTCGACCAAACCGCTTTATTTCGTCACCGACCACAACCTGACCGGGGGCCGCCCCCAGCTCGACATCGTGCGCGGAGCCCTGGAAGGCGGCGTCCGCCTGGTGCAGTACCGGGATAAGGATTTGCCCGACGCCGGATTCGAACACGAGGCGCGCGCGGCCCTGGAGCTGTGCCGTCGCCATGGGGCCATCCTGCTTCTCAACGATCGCGTCGAGATCGCGGCCGCAATCGGGGCCGACGGAGTGCATTTGGGCCAAGGAGACATGCCTCCCGCTGCCGCCCGGAAACTGCTAGGGCAGCAGGCGATCATCGGGCTTTCCACGCATAACCGGGAAGAGGTTCTGGCGGCGGAATCCCAGCCCGTGGACTACATCAATATCGGGCCCATGTTCCCCACCGCCACCAAGGACCACATCGACTACCCCGCCCTGGGAATCGATCGGGTGCTGGAATTGGCGCGGCTTAGCCGCCATCCCTTCACAACCATGGGGGGCATCAAGGCCGGCCACCTGCGCGATCTGTTTGCGCGCGGCGTACAGACCGTCGCGATGGTAACCGAAATCAGCCTCGCCCCGGATCCGGCGGCGCGTACCCGTGAATTGCTGGCCGATATCCTTTCGGCGCGGCCGTAATTTCTTCCCCTGCCCCCAAATTCCTCCAACCTCGGCGAGGGATTTCCGACCACGGCAAGTTTGAAAAAGGTAGATAGGGGGCGAAGGAGGAATTCCATGGCCGCCCGAAACCTTCCCCCCCGAACCCCTATTATCACCTTGGATCCCTTGCGTATCGATGCTACGCGCCTTAAAAAGGCGAAGCGTATCCTGGGGACCGATTCAGACGTAGAGACCGTGAACAAGGCTCTCGCGCTGCTCATCTCCAATGAGGAGATGGAAACGGCGATCGAGAAAGCGTTCGGAGCGGTTCCCTACTTCGAAACCCGCTGACGGTGCGGGGAATTAAGCGCCCGGCGTGACCGGGCTCTTGCCCGGCGTGACCGGGCCCTCGGTCGGCGCCGCCTGGGGCGACGCCGGGACGGCTTCCGATACCGCCTCTCCGGCGGGTGCCGCCCCGGGAACCTGCTCGCCCCTTGCGGCAGCCTTTGCGCTTTCAAGAGGTGCGCTCACCGGAGATACGCCCTCCGGTGAGTCTATTCCCTTTTCCGCACCCGGCTTCCCTTCCAGGAAAGCCCGTATCCTTGCCGCGAGGGCTTTGCCGCCCGCTTTGGCGAGTTCCCCTTCGCTGGCGGTCTCGATGGCGGCCGGCGAACCGAAGGCTTGCAGCAACTTCATTTTGGTCTTCGCGCCCACGCCCTCGATTTCGTCCAACCACGATGTTTCTATGTGCTGCTTGCGTTTCGATCGCTGGAACGTAATCGCGAATCGATGCGCTTCGTCCCGCACCTGCTGCAGCAATTGCAGGCTGGGTGAAGTCTTGGCGATGAGCAACGGTTCGGATTGGCCCGGCAGGAAGATTTCCTCGAGCCGTTTGGCCAGACCGATGATGGGCTGATCGGGCATACCGGCCTCGCGCAGGATTTCCACCGCCATCCCGAGTTGGCCCTTGCCGCCATCGATGAGTATCAGGTCCGGGAAGGGCTGCTTCTCCTCGATGAGCCTGCGCACCCGTCGCCCAACGATTTCCTTCATGGATGCGAAGTCGTCGATGCCCTCTACCGTTTTCACGTTGTAATGGCGGTAGTCCTTCTTGCTGGGCTTGCCGTCCACGAAAACCACCTGCGAGGCCACGGTGTCCGTGCCGGAAAGGTGGGAGATATCGAATCCCTCGATGCGGTTGGGCGGCGTCGCGAGGCCCAGATCCTCCTGCAAGGCGGTGACCCGGTAGCTTTGCCTGTTCTTGCGCTCGCGACGGTCGACCATCTCGGCCACCAGCAGCTTGGCGTTCTCCAGGGCCAGGTTGATCTGCCTGCGCTTTTCGCCCTTCTGCGGAATTTCGATATCGACGGCGCCGCCCCGCAGCCCGCGCAGCACGTCCTGGATATTCTCTTCTTCCAGGGTGGAATGGGAAAGGATCAATTCCCGCGGCACCGACTCGGCGCCCTGGCGCACGTAATAGCCTTTGATGAATTCGGTGATGATGCTGTCCTCGTCCTGCTCCAAGGGACAGTTCACTTCGAAATGGCGACGGCCGGAAACGTAGCCGTCGCGGATTTCCAGGATCAGGATGCAGGCCAGCTTGCCCGTGCGCGCCGCCGCGATCAAATCCTTCGAGGCGTCCGTCCCCAAATCAACTTTTTGCTGTTCGCTCACCGACTCCAGATCCCGGATCTGATCGCGGATACGCCCCGCCTCTTCGAAACGATCGGCGTCGGCCGCCTGGCCCATGCGGCGTTCCAACTCTTTGCGCAAATCCTTATGCTTCCCCTTCAGCAACAGAACGGCTTGGTCGACGAGATGGCGATAGGCTTCAGGCGAAGTGAGATTGGCGCAGGGCGCATCGCAGCGTTTGAGATGGTAACTGAGGCAGGGCCGGATTGGCTGATCGAGAGGGAGCTTGAGATCACAATCGCGGATGCGGAAAACCTTGTTCAAGAGGTTGATGGTCTTGCGCATGGCCCGCACATTCGTGTACGGCCCGAAGTACATATCCTTGGTTTTCGTCGAACTTTGCCGCGTCACCACCAGGCGCGGATACGGCTCGCCCAAAGTGACTTTGATGTAGGGAAAATGCTTGTCGTCTTTAAGCTGGACATTGTAGCGCGGCGAATGCTTGTTGGCCAAATTGGCTTCCAGAATCAGCGCTTCCACCTCATTATCGGTGATGATCCATTCCAAATCCTTGGCTACGGCGCGGAGCAGGGTCGAGGCCAGATGGTTGGTCTGGGAGCGATTGTTGAAATAGCTGCGAACCCGGTTGCGCAGGTTCACGGCCTTGCCGATGTATACGATTTCGCCTTTGGCGTTTTTCATCATATACACACCGGGCCGTGTCGGAAGGGCGTCCAGCTTGGCCTGGAGTGCCGCCGGGAGAGCCCCGGCAAGCTCGTGAGTCATACCAGAAAAGTAGCAGTTTTACCGCATCAGGGCGCTTTTCGGACTTCCGTGAAAAAAGCCGCGCTGATCCCGGCGGAAACCACTTTATGGTCCTTGGAATACACGATTTCCTGGCCGCTATAGGCCCCGGTCGGCTTTACTCCGATCAGAAGTCGGCCGATGCCCGAAGTCCAACGCGTCTCGGCGCCCAGGGAAGTCATGACGTATCCGGGATCGGCATCGAGGATCGCGAACGCGACACCGGTGTTGACCGGACTGCCGTCCACGAAACGACCTTTCATTTCCAGATTGCCGAAATTCGGGATGGGCGCTGACCAGCGCTGGGCGGGATCGATGGTATTAGGTTTGAAGGCGATGGTGTAAAGCGTGGTCGTATGGAGATCGGTCACGTAATGGTCTTTGGATTTTGCCCAGCTGTATTTCATGGGGTCGGTAACCGATGGACCGGCGCCAACCGTGGTGAGGAAGGCTCCGCAACAGGTCCAATTCGCGCGCGCGCCGCCGCCCAGGATGAGACTTACGAAGGGGTAACCCCAAAGGTCCGGCCAGTAGGCGCTATACTGCCACATATACTGGCTATGCGCCGCCGAAGGGGATTGGTCTACCACCAGTTTCATATAGGTACCGGTGAGCAGGCTCCTGGGGATGTAGTTACCGGAATTGTCCTTAAGCCGCATGCCGATGGCGTAGGTATGCAGGTAATGCGCGCAATCGCGAACATGGGCCTTGGAACTCGCGACCCAGGTGGTCAGATTCGCGTCCAGGGGGCGGGACTCGGTAATGAACGCCCCTATACCCGTTCCGTAATCGGCCCAAGCCCCTCCCCCGACAAGTACGAAGCCAGGCTCTACCTGGCATCCAATGCCGGATTGGAAGACGAGTGCCGTGGGCGAAACGCATTCGTAAATGCGGGTTTCCACCTGCCCGGACCCATCCGTCCATGTTTGCGTCAATCCATTGGTTCCCGGCAAATCCGCTTCCTTCGCCGTTCGGGGTTTCCGTTGCAGAATGCTCCAATTGGGATTAAGGAGATACACAGCGCCGGTACTGTCTCGATAGGTGAAGGAGGATAGCCGGTTTCGCCCAGCGGTGCGATCATCGGCAACCCGATGCAGGCCCACAGTGTCCCCGGCGGTTTCCAGTCGCGCAGGCAATGAATCCGATCCCGGCTCCTTCGTACTGGGAGCATCCCCGAGGTTACAAGCCTGCAGGACTAGGAAAAACAGGAAACAGGTGTACGTCAAAAAAGGCATGGCAAATCCTTTCCGGCTCTGGGAGCCAGGCTATAGAATGAAGCCGTAGAGTCAAAGTCGCTATCGGATAAGCACCGTCCGGTTCGCTATAGCGAACCCGGCGGGACGGGAAATCCCTAGTTTTTCTCTTTTAGAGGCAAGAATCAAAGCATGGATTATCTACAGAAGCTCGGGGACCATATTCGCCGCCGCATCGTGAATAAAAGCGATACCGGTAGCATTGAGTTGTTCGCCCATGAAAATTCCATCCCCAAATCCACCCTCAGCGAAATCCTGAATGGCAAGAATGACCCTCGCCTAAGCACCCTGGCGAAAATCTGTTCCGGCCTTGAGATTCAACTCTTCGAACTGTTCGCGGACCCGGCCTTGGAAACCTTGGTGGCCGAATCGGCGGGAACCTATTCACCCCGATCTTCGCGCAAGCATCGAACCCGCGCCACGCATAAATCTGCCCGGGACAAGGGCGATTCCTCCCGGAAAAAATAAACTGCCCGGCTCCGATAAACTAGTTCGCTATAGCGAACCTGTCAAGAAAATATTTTCCCGCCTTGCACGCGCCGCGCCTCCGCTACTTTCTTCGCGCGTTAGCGGCGAGCTTCAAAGGAGCCCGATTCTTGGCTTCGATGTCCTTGAAATACCGGTAGGTGCCGACCTTGAGCTCGACCGTACTCTCTTCGTCGCAGACCATGATGGACTTGGGATGCAGCTGCAGCACCGATGCCGTCCACATATGATTCACGCCTTCTTCAATCACCTTTTGCAAGGCGCGTGATTTCGCATGGCCGCTCACGATCAAGACCACCTGGCGCGCGTCGGTGACGGTTTCCACGCCCACGGTCAAAGCCAGGCGCGGCACTTTCTTGACATCGTTGTCGAAAAAGCGCGAGTTGGCGAGGATGGTATCGTAGGTCAAGGTCTTGATGCGCGTACGCGAA
>JAHFCH010000019.1 GCA_023249635.1 Fibrobacterota bacterium | reverse complement strand
TCTCGATGTCCAGAACCGCCCGGTCAAGGATTTCCTGCGCGAGTTCGTGGAGAAGACCAAAATCAACATCGTTCCCGGCCAAAACCTGCGGGGCCTGGTCACCGGCCACCTCAAGGATGTGGAACCCATCGATGGCTTCAAGGCCCTGATGGCCGCCAACGATTACGACGTGCGCCTCAAGAATGGGGTGTACCTGGTCGAGAACGGGGACTCCGCCGGCGGCGAGAGTCAGGGCTTTCGCCGCAATCGCCGCGGCGCGGGCGGTTTCCCGGGACAGGGCGGCGGTAATACCGACGTGGACGTGCATGACGGCAAGGTGACGTTGTCCTTGAACAATGCCTCCCTGGGCGATGCCTTGCGCGAGATCGCCGAGCAGGCCGGACTCAATTACACCATCATCGGGGACGTTTCCGGAAACGTCAATGCGCAATTGAAGGGCGTCACCGTTGACGAGGCCTTGTCCGCTCTCCTGAACGGAACGCGCTACGCCTACATGAACAAAGAGGGGACCCTGCTCATAGGGGATCGTAATCCCAACACCCCCTCCGGCCAGGCCCTCTCGGGCGCGGAACTCATTTATCTGAAATACATCAAGGCCGAGAACATCGAGAAGATCGTCCCCAAATCCATCCCCGTGGAAAACATCAAGGTCATCAAGGAGCAGAATGCCGTGCTAATCTCGGGCACGACGGACGACATCGAGCTGGTGAAATCCTTCATTCTCAAAGTCGATCTGCCCACGCCCCAGGTACTCATGGAAGTGGTCGTGGTTGAATACGAACGCAACAAGAGTTCCTCTTTCGGGCTCAAGACCGGTCTCAACGCCAATGGCAAGGAAGGCGGGCCGAACCTCAACGCCTACGGGAACATGAGCGGAATCAGCAACAAGATCACCAAAGGCGGTTTCGAAGCGCTGATCGGCATCAAGCCTCCCGATTTCGAATTGAGCCTGCGCGCGCTGGAAGCCAAGGACAAGGCAAAGATCCTCTCCATGCCCAAAATCACCACCCTCAACGGCAACAAGGCCGAGCTGAAGGTGAGCCGTACCCTGTATTTCCCGGTTAGTTCGGTAACCAAGGACGGGTTCCAGAACAATGATTATCGCACCATCGACGATGGTATCACCATCGAGCTCACCCCCTGGGTCACCAAGCACGGGGAAGTCAACGTGACCATCAGCCCCAGCATCAAGACCACGGGTGTCGCGGTAGGTACGGCGCCGCCTCCCGTCACCAACCGCTCCATCAATACGAACGTCATGCTGGCAGATGGGGAAACCGTCGCGCTGGGCGGCCTCATCAGTTCGAAAGAAGGCAACACGCGTTCCTTCATACCCATCCTCGGCAGCATTCCCCTGCTCGGTTACCTGTTCTCCTACCGCGACGCGGTCACTTCCACCAATGAATTGGTAATCTACGTGACGCCGCATATCCTGAATCCCGAGACCCAGGGCGTAAACCTGGAAGAGGAATTCGAGAACCTGGATCGCCGTTCGGGATTCCTGAAGCAATCCGATTTCCTGGGCACGGGAAAAGGTTCGGATAAAAAGGATGGCAAGGAAGCGGTCCGACCCATCGTACCCGCCAAACCCGTCTCCGCGGTCCCTGCGCCGCCGGCCGCGCGTTCCGCCGCCGATTCCTCCCGCTTTTCAGCCCCGGCCCCGGTTCCCCGGACCCCGGCGGATACTTCCAAGGGGAAATGACGCCGGGTCGCGCCACGGCCCCGGTCAGGCGCATTACCGCCGGCGTGGCCGCCTTCCTGCGGCAGCTTTCCCTTTTTGATCCACCCGATCCACCCGTACCGACGGCTCCCGCGCGCACGCAGGCGGCACCGGCGGCCAAGGTAACTCTCGGGTTACCGCGGTCCGCATTCGCCCATCTTTGCGTAGGCCCTTACGCCCATATCGAAGTCGCGGTGCGACCCCGCCTCCACGAAAGTTGGCGGGTAACCTGGCTGCGGCGCCGGGAAGCCTTACGCCTGGAAATCCCCGCCCTGCTTGCCGAAGCCCCGCAGGAATGCCAAGCGGCCTTGCTGGAATGGGCCTTGTTGGCCAGTCAACGGAAGCATAAGGATGCGGTCCGACGCGCGCGCCGCCTGGAATTGGAAACCACCATTCGCGACCATCTTCGCGGAGGCGCCCAAGCCCAATCCGGTGGAGCCATGACCCCGGCGGCCAAACGCCGCGCGGCCCGGGATGGGCGCAAGCTGGCGCGTCTGCGGCCGCAGGGCGAGTGCCATGATCTCGACAGCGTCCTCTCCGCGGTGAACGCGCGCTACTTCGGCGGAACCCTACAGGCCCGCATCAGCTGGGCCGCGCGCCTGGGCGGGCTTTCCACGCATACCATCGCCCAGGACGCCGAGGGGCGTCCGTACCATCTGCTCACCATCAGCCGCGGTTACGATTGCCCCGAGGTAACTCCGGAGATACTGGGCGGTGTGGTCTACCACGAATGCCTGCATATCGCCATCCCTCCCCGCCGCGAAGGCGGCCGGCGCGTGGTCCATGGAGGGGATTTCCGGAAACGGGAGCGGGAGTACGACCATTACCGGGTCTGGAGGGAGTGGCACAGGGAGGGATTGCCGAGGGCTTTGCGGAGGATGATGCGGGGAAGGGGATAAGAGGGGGACAAGAGAGCTTTAAGGTCTAAGGGAATACAAATTCGAGGCATCCTTTCACCTTAAACCTTAAACCTTAGACCTTTTCCACTCCCGGCTTTTTCACTCTCAACTTGCACCGGTAGATAGGCTTTCCCTGCGCCCGGTACTTCTTCTCGAAGTTCGTCATGATTCCCTCGGTGGGCTCGGCGTTGGGAATCTCCATCTCCAGCCAAGGCAAGGACGCGAAGACCGCCTGGGCTTCGGCATTGTACTCGGCATGATCGGTGCCCCAGAAGAAAGGGGCATCCGGCAGAGCCGTGCGTAACACCTGCTCCATGAAGCGCGGTCCCATCAAGCGGTTCTTGACATGGCGCTTCTTGGGCCAGGGATCGGGGAAATACATGTGGAAGGCGCCCACGCAGGAGTCCGGAAGGAAATCCCGGAAGAAGTAGAAGGCATCGCCCAGCAGCACTCGGGCGTGGGGGAGATGGGTCCGCTTCTGCAAACGGCGGGCGGCTTGGCAAGCGATCTCATTTTCCCATTCCAGGCCCACCAAGGGCAGTTCCGGATGCTTTTCGCAGTACTCGACCAGGAATCCGCCCTTGCCGCAACCGATCTCGATCTCGATAGGCCCAGGCTTCCCGAAAAAGGCTTCCAGGGAGATGGGGGTGGGAACCGGGATACCGTCAGGCGCGAGCATGGGATGGCGGCCATCTTCCTGCTTGCGGATGCTCAGATGCCAGTACCGCGCCAGGTCGGTGGAGGGCTCCAAGCTGCGGAGGAATTCGTACGAGGTCAAACCGGCGGGCAGGGACATACGGACTGGCAAAATGGGAAGAATCGCCGCCTGCGTCAACCCGGATGGCCTTATCCGCTGGGATAGCGCCTTTGGCTTTTTTACCTTTGGGCGATGCCCTACAGCGTCGTTATCGGTCTCGAAGTCCATGCCCAGCTTTCCACGCGCACCAAGATGTTCTGCGGATGCAAGGTGGAGTTCGGCGCCGAACCCAACACCCTGGTGTGTCCGGTCTGCCTCGGCATGCCCGGAACCCTTCCCATGCCCAATGCCAAGGCGGTCGAGTACGCCATAAAGATGGGCCTGGCCTGCGGGGCGCGTATCGATCCCAAGGCGATGTGGACGCGCAAGAACTACTTCTACCCGGATCTTCCCAAAGGCTACCAGATCACCCAACAGGGCGAGAATGCCTTGTACGACCGGCCCATCTGCACCAAGGGCCACCTCGATATCGATCTGGACGATGGTTCGCGCATGCGCATCGGTCTCACCCGCATCCACATGGAAGAGGACGCGGGCAAGCTCATCCACGATCTGACCGTGGCCGATTCCCTATTCGACGCCAATCGTTGCGGCACACCGTTGATTGAAATCGTATCCGATCCCGATTTGCGCACTCCCCGCCAGGCTTACCTATACCTGGAAAAGCTTAAGCAGATTTTGGAATACCTCGAGATCTGCGACGCCAATATGGAGCGCGGAAACCTGCGTTGCGACGCCAATGTCTCCCTGCGCAAGGATGAGTTCGCCCCCTTCGGCAACCGCGTCGAGCTGAAGAACATGAATTCCTTCCACAATATCGAGAAGGCGCTGGAATCGGAAATCGAATTGCAGGCCATGTTGCTGGACAAGGGTGAGACCATCCCCAAGCAGACGAAACGTTGGGACGTGAACCGCGGGGTTACCGTGGCTACGCGTACCAAGGAAGAAGCCCACGATTACCGCTATTTTCCCGAGCCCGATCTGGTCCGCATCAACGTGGATTGGCGCAATGTGGAAGAGATCCAGAAGGCGCTGCCGGAACTTCCCGAGGCCCGCCGCAAGCGCTATGTCGATGAATACGGCATCCCGCCCTATGACGCCGCCGTGCTCACTTCGGACAAGCCCGTCTCCCAGTTCTACGAACGCGTCTGCGCGGTCACGGCCGACAAGAAGCAAGCGTCCAACTGGGTCATGGGTGAGGTACTACGCGTCGTGAAAGAACAGTCCATAGGAGTGGGGGACCTCAAGTTCACTCCCGAGCATCTTGGCGAATTGATCAACTTGATCCTTGCCGGGACGATTTCGGGCAAGATCGCCAAAGCCGTTTTCGAGGACATGCTGGCCGAAGGCAAAGCCCCTGGGCTCATCGTCAAAGACAAGGGACTCGTGGTCATCAACGATACCGGCGCCCTCGAAGCTTTCATCAAGGAAGTGCTTGATAAGAATCAGGATTCCGTCGTGGCCTACAAGGGCGGCAAGGTAAAACTGATGGGCTTTTTCGTCGGCCAGGTGATGAAGCTGAGCGGCGGCAAGGCCGGGCCCGAGCAGGTGAATCAAATCCTCAAGAAGCATCTGGACGCGTAGGGGATGCTCCGGGCAGCTTTCGGCGCTGCCGTCGTCGCAGCACTCCTGATGGCCGCTTCCGGTCTGGACGCGGCGGCCGCGATCCCGGCCAGCGCTCCTGCCCAAGCAACCCAAGATTCCCTGCGTTCCATCCCGCCGAGCGTAGCTGGAGATACCTCGGCAACCCACCCCAAAGCCCCTTCTGACAGCGTCTTGGCGAGCAAACCCAAGGCCCGCAGCGACAGCGTGATAGTGGTAAAACATCATTTCAACCATCAGGAGCAAATCATCACGGGAAGCGTCATCATGACCTGCCTTGCGCTGATGATGGTGGCCATGAACAACTATAATCCGAGGTGAAAAGTCCCTAATCCCATAGGCATTTCCGTTGAATATTCGGCTAAGTTATCTATATTAAGGGGTACCACCAAGCTTCGATTCCGCCAGGTGGCACTGAAAATACGCCCATCAACCCATTGTTTCCGTTGCTTCGCGTATCGACAAATGGCTATACTTGCCGTTGAAGCTTGCCGATAAAAAAAGACGGTCCCCCTCTCGGCCTTTATGAAAATGGGCCTCGCAGAGGGAGGTCAGTGGAAATCCATCAGGGGTTCTCTGATAAGAACATGACCGGCCCCAGGGTTTTATAATACCCGGGAGCCGCGCGAGCGCGTAGGCATCGGAAGGCATAGGCCGAGAGACGGCCGGCCCGCCAACAGCTCGCAAATCCGTGATCCAACTCGCTTAAAGGTATCCAGCCTACGCATGGACACATCGCTTTCATACCAACCAAGGGTCCTGGAATGCAAGATAGGAATCCCACCGAAATGATCAGCAACGACGATCGCGAAGACGAAATCATCGAACAACCGGAAATGGAATCGACCGAGGAGGTCGACGACTTGGACGATGACGACGATGATGACTTCGAAGACGACGCGCCGGAACAGGGCGCGCAACCCGAAGCCGAGGGGGGCGAAGCGCAGCCCAAGGATTTCGACCCCACCAAGCAACTCAAGAACCTGACCCAGATCTCCCACGAGTCCAACGACAGCCTGCGTCGCCGGCGCAAGCGCGCCAAGGTAAGCAAGCTGCAGAACCGCGGCCAGAACGGCAATCAGTACAATAACAACAACAATAATAACGGTGGAGGCGGTGGAGGCGGAGGCGGCGATCGAGGGGGAGATCGAGGCGGCCATCGCAATGGCAAACGCAAGGATCGCCGCGATCGCGACGATGGCGGCCACGATAACGGGATCGATTTCGACCAACGTTCGGAAACCGAAGAATACACGGGATTCATCCAGCTGGTGGATGGCGGTCACGCCTTCATGCGCTCGGAGAAAACCAGTTTCACTCCCCAGGAACAGGATATCCTGGTTCCCCGGGAAATCGTACAACGCTTCGGCCTGCGTTCCGGACATAAGATCCACGGCATCGTACGCATGAAGAAGAACCGCCGCCAAAAAGTGGTTACCAATCTGATGGAAGTGCAGGATCAGCCGCTGGAGATCTACCGTCCGGCGCCCATGTTCCACACCCTCACCAGCATCAATCCCCAGGAGAATTACCGGCTCTCCTCGCCCGTGGATACCGACAAATCCATGATCCTTTTGGAATTGCTCACGCCCATCGGCAAGGGCCAGCGCGGCCTGATCGTGGCGCCGCCCCGCACCGGCAAGACCATCCTGATGGAGAAGATCGCCAACGGCATCGCTTATAACCACCCGGAAGCGGATGTCATGCTTCTGCTTATCGACGAGCGTCCCGAAGAAGTGACGCATCTGACCCGCAAGATCAAGGGGAAGGTCTACGCATCGTGTCTGGACAAACCCATCGAAGAGCATATCGCCCTGACCCAGATGGTCATCGACATCGCCCAGCGCAAAGTGGAGTCCGGCAAGGACGTGGTCATCCTGCTCGATTCCATCACGCGTATGGCGCGCGCTTTCAATAACCAGCTCAAATCGTCCGGCCGTACCCTTTCGGGCGGCGTGGATGCCAAGGCCCTGATGGAACCGAAGAAATTCTTCGGCGCCGCTCGCAAACTCGAAGAAGGCGGCAGCCTTACCATCATCGCGACCACCCTGGTACAGACCGGGTCGCAGATGGACGAAGTCATTTTCCAGGAGTTCAAGGGCACCGGCAACATGGAATTGGTGCTCAACCGCCGCCTGGCCGAAAAACGCATTTATCCTGCCATCGATATCGGCATGTCGGGCACGCGTCGCGAGGAACTCATCATGCCTCCGGACGTGTTCAAGGCCGCTTCCAAGTTCCGCCGTTACCTGTCCAACATGACCGAGGCCAACCAGATGCCGGCGGCCATCCAGGCCTTGGAAAAGTTCAAGAGCACGCAGGATTTCGTGGTGGCATTCCAATGAAGATTTCCCTCACGGGAACGCCGGATTTCCGGTTCCAGGCCAAGTCCGGCAATGGCTACGCATTCGATATCGGCGCATCCAAATCCATCGGCGGGGATGAGAGCGGTTTCCGCCCCATGGAATTACTGTTGGCTGCCGTGGCCAGCTGCGCCGGCATCGATGTGGTGAACATTCTCAAGAAGTCGCGGGTTGAATTCACGGGCATGGATATCGATGTGGAAGGTGATCGCAAGGACGCCACCCCGGCCCCCTTCACCGAGATCCGGGTCGCGTACCGCATTCACGGGCCCGGTATCGATCGGGCGAAGGCGGAGCGCGCGGTTTCCCTTGCCTTGGAAAAATATTGCTCGGTTTCCGATTCCCTGGATCCGAACATCAAGGTCGTAGCTACGACCGTGCTCGATTCCTGATCCCTTTACAGCAAGTATTCCGAAACCAGCCACTCCTCGGTGCCATTACCATGGCGCACGAGCAGATGGCCGTGCCGGTTGACCGAAACCGCCGTGACCTTCGGGGAGCCTTCCCGATCGCGCAAACGCACCGGCCTATCCCAATCCACCTTAGCCTGCCATGCGAGCAGGATGGACTCCGGATCGCTTTCCGCTGCGCGGATCCTTTGATATATCCCCTCAACCAGGGCTTCGCGGGAGCCGGGCGGGATACCGGCTTCGGCGAGGCAGGCGGCGGGAGCCCCTCCGTCCGTAACCTCAGGAGCGGCGGCGACGTTGATGCCGAACCCCGCCATCAGGTAATCCCCGAAGGATTCCACCAGTATGCCCGCCGTTTTGCGGCCCTGATACAACAAATCATTCGGCCATTTAAGCTTTAATCCGGAGCGGGCTTCCTCCGTTACGCGGGACGCGCTTTCCTCCCATAGATGTAATCCCAGCTCAAGGGGCAGCAATGCCAAACGGGGGGCAGGGAGGCGCCGACGGTGAATGCCTACCGTCATGTAGATGTTACCCGGAGGGCTGCGCCAGGCGCGACCCCGGGTTCCTTTGCCTCCGGATTGGGTCTCAGCGGAAACCAACAGGTAATCCTGGGTCGTGGCAAGCTCCCGGGCCGCATCCATGGTGGAAACGACGCTGGCCAGACGCAATTCCGAGGTGATCAAAGGGTGATTCCGGGCCGGGGGGAAGGGTAGGGGCGCATTGGGATAAGTAAATGTAGAATGGCGGCTTGCATCATATCGGGCCATAGCCCTATAATCATCCCGATGCTTGTGTTTTTCGTGTTCTTGCTGCTGGGAATTTCCACCTCCGCTACGGCTCAGACTCCGGGCATGTCCTTTACCATGCCCGATGAGTTCGGTCTCCCGGGGGTATTCGAGACGCATTCCTCCCATCGCTTGAAAGCCGGCGGATTGTTGCTCGGGGCCTCCGGCCATTTCTACAGCGGCCTGGAAATGATCAAGGATGAGGCGTTTTACCAAGTGCCCGATTCAACCGTTCTACCCGTGGACGTTGCCAAATCCTACACCACCCGCATTTTCCTCGCGGCCGGATTGGGTTTCGGGTTCGACGGTTCGATTTACATGCCCATCTATTACGAATACCTCGCGGGGGTGGAAAGCCCGCCGGATACCTGGGGCGTAGGCGATGGATCCGCCGTGGTGAAATACCTGCTCCCATTCGATCTCCCGTTCGTGTCCTTCAGCATCATCGCGAACGGCTCGCTGCCGACTTCCTCGCGGTTCGGACCCAGGCTGCCCAAGCAATTGGCCTTCCATCCGGCTTCCAACCGATTTCCCGATCACGTTTCCCATAGCATTGGCATGGATGCCCCACGCGCGGGATTAGGGGCCGGGACATCCATCGATTTTTCCGATGCCATGGAAGGCCCGCACCTGGAATTACATGCCAACGCATCCATGGACCGTACTTTCGCCGCGGATACGGATAGCCCACTGGGCATTTTGGCGGCCTCCGTCGCATTGGAAGTCTTCCTGATGGAAAACCTGCGTCTGGAAGGGGAGATGCGCCATAAGCGGCTGGCCGCCGATCCCGCGACTTTGGGAGCCCCAATCGGCCGATCGACGGTATTCGCCACCGGTTTGAGCTGGATGGCAGGAGGCGGTTTCACCATGCAAGCGGGCGGCCAGATCGCCCCGGGGGGCATGAATCCTTATCTGCCGCTGCGCGTTACTCTCGAGAACGGACTGGTCCGCGATGTGCAGTACCGCTTGGAACCCTCCCTTTCATGGTTCCTCCAGGTTTCCTGGCAGGGATTTCCGCTCGGGCGGGACATTGATCACGATGGCGTACTCGATGGCCGTGACATATGCCCAACGATTCCGGAAGACCGTGATGGATTCCAGGATGATGACGGGTGCCCTGATCCCGACAATGACGGAGACGGCGTTTTGGATGCCGTTGATGCTTGCCCTTATACCGCTGAGGATCATGACGGCTTCGAAGACCGCGATGGTTGCCCTGAGTTGGATAACGATCATGACGGATTCCTGGATTCACTCGACCGCTGCCCCAACGATCCCGAAGACAGGGATGGCTTCCTGGACGAGGATGGTTGCCCGGATCTCGATGATGACAAGGACGGCATCCCCGATGCCCTGGACAAATGCCCCCGCCAAGCGGAGAACCGCAACGGTATCGAAGACGAAGACGGTTGCCCGGAAATCGATACCGATGGGGACGGCATACCCGATCGGCGCGACAAATGCCCGCGCGAGGCCGAGATCACCAACTTCTTCCAGGATGAAGACGGTTGCCCGGACGAGAAGCCGGAACCGCTCCGGGATGCGGTACTGGGAGGCGTGGAGTTCCAGACCGGCAGCGCCGAATTGCTCCAGTCTTCCTTCCTGATCCTGGATGGTCTGGCTTCGCGCCTGTTCGCCTACCCGGGAACCGAAATTGAGATCCAGGGTCACTTGGATGATCGTGCGGGCCCTAATGCCAAGAAGCTTTCCCAAGCGCGCGCCGAGGCCGTGAAGGAGTATCTGGTCAACCGGGGTATTGAAGCCCGCCGTCTGAAGCCTGTGGGCTTCGGGGCCTCCCAACCCATGGCGCCCAATCGTACGGCCCAAGGCCGGACCAGCAACCGCCGCATCCAGATCCGCCGCCTCAATTGATTAGCGGCCGTTGGGGCCGCTTTTTTACCCTTCCCAGAGCCTTCCAAGCCTAGAACCCCTTGTCAGGACAGGGGTTACGGGGGTATCATGGGGTAGATATGCCGCGTTTGCGATATTGGGCCGCCATTGCCCTGGTGATACTCTCCTGCTCCGGAACCCGTTCCGGTGAGGAGGACGCGCGCCTAGAGCCCGATAAAGAGAAGCTGATCAACGTGTTGACCTTGTTCGTGGAAGCGGTGCAAGGAGACAGATTCGATATGGCCATGGGATACCTGACACCCGAAGAGAAATCGCGGATGACCGAGGGTAGCGGCGTCGTTACCCCTCCGGTGCAACGGCAACTGAAAGCCCTTCGCTTGAGCACCTTGGCAAGCAAATCCGGGGTTCGTCTCGACAAAGGCAAATTGGAGGGGGTTTACGCTTGGCTGCCCAACCTGGGGCGTACGCCGGCGGAACCCGCGCGGGACTCTACCTCCCCTTTACTTCCCTGATCCCGCACCGGCGAGCAACTTCGCATACGGCGAAGCCAGAAATAGAGCGAACTCCTCTTCGAAATTGGGCGTGAACGCACCGGTCCCCAAAGCCGTAAGGATTTCCTCTCCCGACCAAAAGCGGAGCTCGTCGATTTCGCCCGGCTCGGGCCGGAAGGGTCCTGCGGAGACATGCAGGAAGGTATGGATGTTCTCCGATTCCACGCTATTGCGGATGCGGGAAGGATAGAGGAACAGGAGTTCACCGAGGGCAATTCCCAATTCTTCTTCGGCTTCGCGGCGGGCCGCCTCTTCGTAAGTTTGCCCGAATCCGACATGGCCACCTACCGAGGTATCCCATTTACCGGGTTGGGTATCCTTGCGAAGGGAACGCTTTTGCAAAAGCATCCCGCCGTCCGGTCCCAATACGAGCACATGCACGGAGCGGTGGATAAGCGCGGGATTGCCGTGCACGGCTTTGCGCGGGATGGGGCCGAGTACGTTATCGTCCTCGGTAACCTGGATCAATATTTCGTCTGCCATGTTCCTCCCTGCGGATTGCCGGCAGGGAAAATAAAAAAACCCGCGGTCTCCCGCGGGTCTCCCGGAATCGGCGCTGGCTTACGCGCTTAAATGCCGACCCCGAATTTCATCACGTAATACCGTTCTTCCAACTGTCCCGTGTAATACCCGCCCTCTTCGGCCCAGGTGGCGGCCTCGTAATGGAAGATGGTAAACAGGCTGCCGCCGATACCGGCAGTGGGATAACCGCCCTTGAGGCCCACCGAGAGACGGCCCTTGAGCACCCACGGGATGAGGGTCTGTTCCCATTCCGCGCCCATGTTCATCTTGCTGACCGGTTTGTAGTTCCGGTCGTTGTTGATCGCGTCTTCGTAGTCGAAGGCGAAGTTGATCTTGCGCTTCCAACGGCCATTGTTCTCCAGCAGCATGGGGGAGTAGGCCACGCCCATGGTCAACTCCGGCGTTACCGGGTTGTGGTTGAGTACCATGAACATATTCTGCACCGACATGCCGAAACGGAGGTCCGCGGTTTGCTGCCACAGCACGCCGGCATCGACGGCATGCCCCAGGGTGCTCAGGTCCCCGAACTGTTTGACCTTCTCGTCTACGCTATCCTGAATGGCCTCCTGGACGGTCTGGCGGCCGCTCTTGTTGGAAAGATCCGTTAACGCGACCTGGAAGCTGCCCATCTCTTCGCGTTTGGCCATGCGGTAGCCAAGGCCAACCGAGAGGCGGTCATCGAAGTAGCTGGTGGCGCCGGCAATCTGTCCGACGATATCCAAAGTGATGAATTGGATGCCGGCCTGGGGCAGAAGAACGCCCACATCGGCGTACGGGGCCATTTGCGCGTCGGCCCAGTAAGCCATACCGAAATTATGCATGGCCAATTCGCCGCCGTGCAAGACGGCCACCTTTACCGGTCGACGGTCGAAGGAAGAGAGATCCGATACCAGGTTGGAATCATTCTGCAGGGAGTTCGCGTTCTGAAAGCTTTCCTGGTGATCCTGGTAAAACTTAAGGATGTCCAGGGCTTCGTCCACCGGGATGGCGGTGCCCAGGAAATCCATGTGCATGTCGAATTTATCCATCGGGTAACGTTGCAAGGCCGGGCGGAGATTCCCATTGCCCAAGCGGCCCATCAGGTTGAGGCCCGCCACGTTGTAGTGCATCGCATCCTTGTCGTCGGCTACGGCTACGAAGGCGTTTCCCATGGCCAGCGGACGCAGGGTCCGGTGTTCCGGGCCTTGGCGACCAAAGGCTCCCACAACCAGGCCGAGCACGGCCAACAGGGGTAGAACGCGGCCACCGCTCAAAGGACGGAATCCGCGGGAGATAAGGCCGAGTTCACGATCGACGGCCAAGAAGGCCGTCTTGGCCTTCTGCGCGTTCCACCAGCGGCCCGCCGCCAGGGCTACGGTCAAGGCCTTGGAGGCCGAAGGTTGCGCCGGGGCCGCTTCCAGTGAGGAGGAGCGGGCGGGAGAAGCCGATTTCCGAGTAGTCATGTGCTTTTGCATATTCCCATCCGCCTATTTGTAGTTGTTCCAGCAGCCGCCCACGTTCTTTTTGGCGGCGGCCAGCTTATCCTGGTATTCGATGTCCAATTTCGCGGCCGAACCCGCGGCGTCGTAGTGCACCTGGATGGAATCATGCTGGGTGCTGATGCGGGTGGCCTTGTCCTTGTACATGGCGCCGAGAATAAAGCCCGCGTCCGCCGCGAAGCCCAGCTTGAAGTTGGCGTCCAGTTCTTCCCCGGCATCCTTGTCCAGGAAGAGATTCTTGCCTTTTCCGTTGTGGTCGTTGTCGACGGTGTCCGCGGGTATCCAGCGGGCGTCTTCATCGGTGAAGCCGTCGCCATCATTGTCTTTGCCGTCGGCCACTTCCTCATCGACGCAGCCGTCGCCGTCGTTATCGCGGCCATCGCCGAATTGATAGAAGGTGATGGCATCGCCCAGGCTGGAGATGACGCTATCCGCCTTTCCGGTCACGTCTCCGGAAAGGTTTTGCGCGGTGTCGCCGCCGACCTGGTTGGTAAGCGCGGGGGAGAGCAGTCCCAGCACGGTACTCGCCGAGGATAAGCCACCGGCCACGTTCTGGATAAGGTTATTGAACTGCTGCTTCTTCTCGGGGGTATCCAGGGAGTCTACGATGGATTCGAGGTTTTCCACCTTGAAGCCGCCGCTTACGTTGAAGGTAAGCAGCTTCATCACCGCGTCCGAGCTGTCGATGGTATTGTCGCCATTGAGGTCGCGCAAGTGGGTAACCGCGTAGATCATCTCCACGAATCCGAAATCGGCGATGACCTTCTTGGAGGACATCTTGAGATCGGAAAGGGGGAATTGCGACTTCTTGTGGAAACCCTTGTAGTTCTTGTCGGCCTTTTCCCAGTACCCCGCCATGAAGGCGATGCGCTTGGCCGCCAGGGGATCCGCGAGGGCTTCTTTGCTGTTGGGGTTGAGGACGTACTGCCAGAAGCGGGTAAGCGAATCCCGCTCGGTCATCGCACCGAGGGCCAGACGCACGCGCGACGTGGCCTGCAGGTAACGGGTCACATCCCAATCCGCGGCTCCGATGAAAGGAATGCCGCTCTGGGTTTGCGCTTTGCTCACTTCGGTAAGCAGGGTGGATGCGTTTACGTCCCAGTAGCGCATGACTGCCTTGGAGTACCCGTAGTATGCCATCGAGTTGGTGCTGTCGGCTTTGATGGCCGCCTCGAAGGTTTCCGAGGACTTCTTGTAGTCCTGGGACCGGAACTGGTTCTCGCCGTCCGTCAATTGCGCGTCCGCGCTAACGCCGGCGTCGCCTTCGCCACTGGGGTTGAAAACGTTGCAGGCTACCAGGGTGAAGCCCAGTGCCAGGCAGCAGCTTTTCAGGCGTTTGAGGGATGGATGCATTTTGCGCTCCGTGTAAGTTTTCATAGATTCTAAGGGTGGACCTCCGAAAAGATCAACAACAATTTGGGCAGGCCTCCGAAGCCCATGTCGGAGTGATCACGGAGCCCGTAAGCCCAATAGCCACGGGGCTTCCCGTCGATTCTCAAAAAACCCGTGACGAGGGTCCCGAGTTCGACTTCGCCCATCCCGAGGTCGCCGCCCGGGAAGCGGAACTTCGCGAAGCTGCGGCCGGACTTAAAGCGGTTTGCGAGAAATGGTCCGATCCGCCCTCGGACAAGGAAGGCTGGGAACGGCTCCGCTCGGATCTGGAAGCGGTCATGCCCGGGTTCTACGCCCGTTACGACGGCTACGTCACCTCGGTGTTACGTACCGGGAAAACCGTTCCCGCCTGCACGCGCGGTTGCTCGCATTGCTGCAGCCATTACGTCGAATCGGTCGAGCCCTACGAACTGCTTTTCCTGCATGGCCGCTTGCGCGGCGGCCCCGCATATCCCAGCCGCGTGGTGGCCATGCACCGCCGCGTCGCGCTTTTCGGATCCTTGCGGCGCGAAAGCGATGGCGAGTTGGCCGAGGATCGCGCCCTGTACCGGTATTACCTGCGCAACATGCCATGTCCCATGCTCGGGGCGGACGGCGCATGCGGCGCCTATGCTTCCCGTCCCATGAGCTGCCGCATGTTCTTCAGCATGTCGAAACCGGACCTGTGCAAGGGACGCGCCGTGATCGATCCGGCCAACCGGAATTTCCTCATTGAACTCCCCGAGGATATCGAAGCCGATCTCGCGCGCGCGGGCTCGGCCCTGTCGGGTTACGGGCTATCGGAAAGCCTCTTTGCCGGATTGGTCGAGGTCAACGGTGCCTTCGGTCAATTCGACGCGGGAACCTGACCCGATGAGGCTGGATCGGGAAATCCTGGCTACGCTCCGCGCCTTGGGAGGCGAAGCCGCTCCGGGATTCCTCAATGAACTTATCGATACGTATCTCGTCGATTCCGTGGGGATGCTTGCCGCCATCGAAAACGCGGCGGCGGCCGGGGATAACATGTCCCTCTTCAAGGCTGCGCATGGGCTGAAGGGTTGTTGCGGAAATCTCGGCGCCAATCTGCTTGCCATGGCCTGCGCGTCGTTACAGACGGCGGCCGAATCCGGCGACGCAAACCGCGTGCGCGTTGGCGTAGCGGAGGTAAGCCGGGAATTCCGCGCTACCGACGCGGCCTTGCGCACCTTCAGGTATTCCTGAATCCATGCCCGCCGCTCCGCATGTAACGACTGCGGGATCGTCGCTCCGCCGCAATCAGGCCGCCCCTTGGCGCGGGGCGTCGCTATGGGCGGGAGGCGCGCTTACGGTTTGCCTCTTCGGTCTGCTCGGCATATACCTTTCCGCCCAGCGATCCCTCAAGGCGCAGATGCAAGTGGAATTGCGCAACGTGGCGACCATCGCGGCGCGCTTCGTTGATCCCGTGGCGCACGCGCGCTTCCGCAGTCCTTCGCAAGAGGGTGATTCAGCGTACCTCGCCGCGGTCGAGCCCCTGGCCCGCATCTTGGCTGCCGATCCTTCCTTGAAATTCATCTACACCATGGTCATGGAGCCGGACGGAATCCATTTCGTGCTCGATCCCACGCCCGAGGGCGATTCCGATTCCGATGGTACCGATGATAAATCGCATATCCTGCAAGCATACCCCGAAGCGAGCCCGGCCTGCCGGCGCGCCTTCGCGACCGGTAAGGCATCCAACGACGAGGCCCCCTATACCGATGCCTGGGGCACCTTCTACAGTGCATATTGCCCCATCTTCGCGGCCGATGGCCATCTGGCCGCTGTACTGGGTGTGGATCGCAATGCCGCCGATCTCACGGTAAGCCAACGTCATTTGCGTCGGCAGGCCGGATCGGGCTTCGCGTCCTCGCTGTTGCTGGCTTTCGCCGTGTTCGGGGGTAGCTTTGTGGCCCTTAGGAAGCGTAGGTTCGACGCGGAGCATGCCGCCACCATCCTCGCGGACCTGGAACGGGCGCGCGTAGTTGCCGATTCCGCCAACGCGGCCAAAGGCGAATTCCTATCGGTGATGAGCCATGAGATCCGCACTCCCCTCAATGCCGTACTCGGATGCGCATCCCTGCTCGAGACCCAAGGCCTTCCCGACGCGCAGGCGCAACTGGTCCGCACCATCCAGGGTTCCGGGGAGCTCCTGCTCGAGCTGGTGAACGATATCCTCGATTTCAGCAGCATCGAACAGAAGGGCGTGGAGTTGGCATCCGGCCCGATTGATTTGCGGAAGGAGATCGGTTGGGTGGCGGGACTTATGGAACCCAAGGCCAGGGAGAAAGGCCTGCAACTGCGCGTGGAATACGCCGTCCCGGAAAGCGCCCGCTATCTTGGCGATTCCACCCGCATGCGCCAAGTGTTGCTGAACTTGGTGGGCAATTCCATAAAATTCACTGAACGCGGGAGCATCGATATCGGTTGCGAGGCACTTGGCCTCCAGGGCGATGGCAGGGAGCGGGTACGCATTTCGATTCGGGATACCGGGATTGGCATGAGTCCCGCCGACGCGGCCAAACTCTTCCAGCCTTTTACGCAAGCCGAAGCCAGCACCCGCCGCCGCTTCGGGGGCACGGGTCTGGGTCTATCCATCTGTAAACGGCTGGTGGAAGCCATGGGTGGCGGCATTGAAATGGAAAGCCGTCCGGGAGCGGGCTCGGTGTTCCGATTCACCTTGGCCCTGCTTCCCGAACAAGACGAAGGCAAGGGAACCGCGCCTGCGGCACCGGGTGCGCCCAAGCAAGACGCCACCGCCGACTCAGCGCGCCTGGCAGGCTTGGACGTGCTGGTCGTGGAAGACAACCAGGTCAACCGGATGGTCATAGGGAAGATGCTGGAACGCATCGGATGCCGGTTTACTTTCGCTCATGATGGCGCTGCGGGCGCCCAGGCAGCCGCCGAACGTCGCTTCGACGTGATCCTCATGGATTGCCAGATGCCCGTCATGGATGGTTATGCTGCATCCAGCGCGATTCGAACCGGTGGCGCAAGCGCAGCTTCGCCCATTCTCGCGCTTACCGCCAATGCCTCAAGCGAGGAAAAGGAAAAGTGCATGGCCTGCGGCATGTCAGGATTCCTGGGAAAACCGGTGCGTCTGGAAGATCTGCGCAGCGCGTTGGCCGCCGTAGCGCCACTGGCTACCTAAAACGGTTGCTCAGCTCTTAACCGCAGGTTCCGCGGGTTTGGGCTCCTCGGTTTTCACCGCTCCAGCATTGCCGGCAACCGGATTGGCTGACGCCGGGACAGCGACGGCATCGGCCGCGGGCGCCGGGGGAGGGGCATTCCTGCGTTTAAGGCAACGCAGGATATCGGAAAGGCGGAAATCCCCGGCTGGTTTGCCATGCGCGTTCGGGCACAGCAATTCCTTGAATTCTTCCTGGGTGATGATGATGTCCTTGGGGGAGTCCACCGCCTGGAAGGTGCCTCGATTGTCGATATGGCCCTTATATACCAGCACCTTGATGGGCGGGTACGCGAAAGGCGTGATCATGTAGCTATAGGCTTCGTGGGTCACGCGCTTTTTGCCTTCTCGTGTATACACGTACTCCGCTTCGTCCAGGGCGCGCATCACCGACATTACCGTACCTCCGAATCCGAATGATACGGCGCGACGGCCTCCCGGGAAACCGCATTTGCCCCTCCCTTGACCGTAGTGTTTGGGACTCTCGCTGAAAACCCAAATCGGGGCTCCCGAAAATGCTTGACCACTGGCCTCCCGGGGCCACTCGGGGCGGCCCGGGCTGACGTAACATATATGTTACCCAAGCCGGAATTTGCTTGCGATTACGCCATCTTTGAACGCCAGGCACGCGCTTTTCATCCCGGCGGCCGCCGGAATCGGCCGATCCCGGCCCTTGTAGCCGTCGGGAGCCGCCTGTTAAGATCCTCCCGGAGCAAGGAGCATCCGTGGACATTACCCTAAAAGCCGAGCATGTCAATCCCTTCATCCAGGCGACCATCCAGACTTTCGCCGCCATGGTCAAGCTGAAGGTGGAACCGGGACGCATCCGCATCAAGGATACGGGGGCGGAAGCCTACGACGTCACCGGCGTCATCGGATTCACCGGGGGAGCGAAGGGAAGCGTATCCCTGAGCTTTACCAAGGCCACCGCCCATGGCGTAGTGGCTTCTTTCCTAGGTGAAGAGAAGGTGACCACCAACCAGATCACCGATGCGGTGGGTGAACTCGCCAATATCGTGGCGGGGTCGGCCAAGCATGATCTTTCCCGTTATAAGTTGGCCATCTCCTTGCCGACGGTAATCCTGGGTGACCGGCATACGGTGGCGGGACATGGCGATTCGGTGGCCGTGGTCATTCCATTCGATTCTCCGGCGGGCAAATTCGACCTGGCCGTTAGTTTCAAGAGCCTTATCTAGGGCATTAATTGAAGGATCCGCTCACATGAAAATCCTTTTGGTAGACGATTCCGGTACCATGCGGACCATCCAGAAACGGATGCTGCAGGGCTTGGGGCTGAACGACATTATCGAGGCCGCGGACGGATTCCAGGCCGTGCGCATGGCCGCCGAGCAGAAGCCGGCGCTGGTGCTCATGGATTGGAACATGCCGAACATGAACGGCATTGATGCCTTGAAGAAGATGAAGGCATCCCCGATTACATCGGCCATTCCCGTGATCATGGTCACTTCAGAATCGGAAAAGGGGCATATCCTGGAGGCGGTCAAGGCCGGTGCCACCAATTACGTGGTCAAGCCTTTTACCCTCGACGTTATTCGCGAAAAACTGGCCCCGTTCTTCAAGCAGCACGGCATCAGCGCGCCCGCCAAGGTGGAACCCTTGGCAGCCGTCACCATGGAGCCCCCAACCGGGGCGGAGGCGCCTGCCGCCGAATCCGCAGCCGCGGCCCCTGATGGCAAGGCTGCCGAGGCCTCCAAGGATGAACCGGCCAAGCCTGCGGAAGCCAAACCTTAGGCGGATGCGCGCATGGATGATATCGTACGGGAATTCGTCATCGAGTCGGCGGAAGCCATGGACAAATACGATGTCCTGCTGCTCGCCCTGGAAAAGGACCATGCCGGTCCCGACGGATTGGCCAACGTATTCCGCATCGCCCATACCATCAAAGGCGCCTGCGGCTTTCTCGGCTTCGCCAAGCTCGAATCCCTGACCCATGCGGGCGAAAGCCTGCTCAGCCTGCTGCGCGACGGCAAGCTTGCGGCCGATGCCGGCGTCGTCTCCTGCCTGCTCAAGCTGGGGGACGCGGTGCGCGCATGCCTCCGCAGTATCGAAACCTCGGGAGGCGATGCCGCCTTCGATCATTCCGCTCTGGTGGCGGAGATGGAAGCTTTGATGGCGGGAGGACGGACCGGAACCGCGGTCGCCAATCCGCCCGGCACGCCGGCTGGAGATTGGAGCGCAGCGGAGAAATCCCCGGATGGTTCCGCGGATCACGTACCCGAAGCCCATGGGGAAGCCGGCCGAGGAAGCGATCAAACCATCCGCGTAGATGTGGCGCTGCTCGACAAGCTGATGAATCTGGTAGGCGAATTGGTACTGGTACGCAACCAGGTGCTCCAGCACGCCAACGATCGGCAGAAAGGCGCCGCTCCGGGAGCCGCGCAGCAATTGGATCTGATTACCAGCGAGCTGCAAGAGGGCGTTATGAAAACGCGCATGCAGCCCATCCGCAACGTATGGACACGCTTTCCGCGCCTGGTGCGTGACCTGGCCCATACCTGCGGTAAGGAAGTGCGCCTGGAGATGGACGGCGGGGGAACCGAACTCGATAAGACCATTCTGGAAGCCATCAAGGACCCGCTCACCCATGTGCTGCGGAATTCCATCGACCATGGCATTGAACCGGCCGCCGAACGCGTACGTGCGGGAAAACCGGCGGTAGGCACCATCCGCTTGAAGGCCTACCACAAAGGCGGACAGGTAACCATCGAGATCGGGGACGACGGAGCCGGTATCGATGTGGCCAAGGTGGCCTTCAAGGCCATGGAAAAAGGCCTGGTGACCACGGAGCGGGTATCGCGCATGTCCGATTGGGAATTGGCCCAGCTTATCTTTCTGCCCGGCTTTTCGACCGCCGAAGCCGTCACCAACGTTTCCGGCCGCGGCGTAGGCATGGACGTGGTCAAGAAGCATGTAGAGGGTATCGGCGGTACCGTTGATCTCGCCAACCGGCCCGGGCAGGGTCTCACCCTGCGGATCAAAATCCCGCTTACCCTGGCCATCATCCCCGCTCTCATCGTGCAAGCCGCCGGCCAACGTTTCGCCATTCCCCAGGTGAACGTCGTCGAAGTGGTACGCCTCAAGGCCGACGCTCCAGGCAAAGGCGTGGAGTGGATCCAGGACCATCCCGTATACCGTCTGCGGGGCGAATTACTGCCCTTGTTGCGTCTCGATGACATGTTCCGCCCAACCTACCGGCCCCTGCGCGAAGCCATCCCGGAAGATTTCCTCGCCGTCGTGCAAGCCGACAACGCGCATTTCGGGGTTTTGCTGGGGAGCGTGCGCGATACCCAGGAAATCGTGGTCAAGCCGCTGAGCAAACATCTCAAGTCGGCGGCCTTGTTCGCAGGCGCCACCATCATGGGGGATGGCCGCGTGGCGCTCATCCTGGACATTCCAGGCCTCTCGCTGGCCGCCGGGTTCGCCCGCGAAGCCGACGAGGCCGAAGCCCTGGCCGCCTCGGTCGCGCAGCCGGAGACGTCTTCCGGACTGTCTGTAGCCGAAGAGAATCTCCTGCTTTCCGAAGTCGAAGGCTTGGGCATGTACGCCTTTCCGCTGGTATCCATTTCGCGCCTGGAGGAGATTTCCCCTGCCGCCTTGGAGCGCCTGGGCGAAGTCGACGTATGCCAAAGCCGGGGACGCATCATGCCCATCCTAAGGCTGACCGATCTGCTGGAAGGCCGTCGCGCGCCCTTGTCGGCCGCGATCCGGACAGGTGACCAGGGCATCAAGGTGATTGTACTTGCGCGCGGAGAAGAGACCGTGGGCGTGGTCGTTGATCGCATTTTGGATGTGGCCGGATCGGCCCAAATCATGCCTGCCCTTTCGGAACGGCCCAGCATCCGGGGCTCGGCCATCCTGCGGGGCCGGGCCGTGGAAATCGTGGACCCGGAAGCCCTGCTCGGTAGCGCTTTGGCCACGGCGGAGATTCCCTGAGATGGCCCAGTATTGCTCATTCTATCTGGCCGAAGGCGCGTACGGCATCGATATCCTCGGCATCCAGGAGATTCTCCGTCACCAGGACGTTACCCCGGTGCCCAATGCCCCCGAGTGGGTGGACGGCTTGATCAACTTGCGGGGGCAAATCGCCGTGGTGGTCAACCTGCGCAAGCGCCTAGGCCTGCCTGCCGCCGGAATTTCCGGCGAGCCCATCCATATCATTTCCGATATCGAAGGGGAGCCGGTCAGTTTGCTGGCCGATAAGGCCGGCGACGTCTACGAATTCGATCCCGCCGCCCTCGCCCCGTGTCCCGGGCCCGCCCGCGAAGGCGCGCCCGTGCTCGGAGTCTTCCAACTTGAAAACGCGCTTTTGCATATCCTCGATCCCCGCGCGCTGCTCGCTACACCCGTCCCCGCGGCCGGACCGCTCGAATTACCCGAAACCTGAACCTGCAACGAATACGGAACACGGAGCCCCTATGGAACACCCCAATGCCCACGGCAAGCACGGAATGATGGCCTCCTTCAAGGAATCGCGCATCCATACCAAGCTGCTCATTCTGCAGGCCTTGTTCCTGGGCGCGTTCCTCGCGTTCGGCGGCTTGGCCTGGAACACCCTGAAGATCGTCCAGATCAACGGTCCGTATTACAAGAATATCGTGCAGAGCAAAGATCTCATCGCGGACATCCTGCCGCCGCCGGAATACCTGATTGAATCGTATATGACCATCCTCCAGATGGCGGATGAAAGCGATCCCCAGAAGCTCGAGGGATTGTATGCGAAATGCAAATCCTTGCGCGCCGACTATGATACCCGCCGCGAGTTCTGGATCAAGGACCTTTCCGAAGGGGTAATCAAAACCACCTTGCTGGAGGATTCCTACCGCCCCGGCTTGGAATTGATGGATCTCCGCGACCATGAATTCATTCCGCTGCTCAAATCGGGCGATCGCGCCGCGGCCCAGAAGATGGCCCACGGCATCCTGACCGAGAAATACGAGCAGCACCGGGCCGCTATCGATAAGGTGGTGAGTCTTTCCAACGATAAATACATGCAGGATGAATCGGCCGCGGCGCATATCCTCAAGATCCGCACCGTGATGTTGGGCAGCTTCGGCCTGGCCATCATCGCGGTGGTCATCCTTTTGTGCGCGTTTTTCACCCGCCAGATTACCGGCAGCTTGTCCCAGATCTCCCATGGCCTCGACCTCGCTTCGCGCCAGCTTTCCCAGGTCAGCCAGCAGATGAGCGCCAACGCCGAGGAGACCTCTTCCCAGGCGACGGTGGTTTCTTCTTCCAGCCACCAGGTGAACCAAAGCGTGCAGACCGTGGCGACGGGCACGGAGGAGATGACAGCCAGTATCCGCGAGATCTCCAAGAGCACTTCTGAATCGGTGCGGGTGGCGGATAACGCCGTCCGTAAGGCCGACCAGACCAATAGCAACGTGGCGAAACTGGGCCAGAGCAGCGAAGAGATCGGCAAGATCATCAAGCTCATCACCTCCATCGCGGAGCAGACCAACCTGCTGGCCCTGAACGCGGCCATCGAGGCTGCCCGCGCGGGCGATGCCGGTAAAGGCTTCGCAGTGGTGGCCAACGAAGTCAAAGAACTGGCCAAGGAGACCAGCAAGGCCACCGAGGACATCAGTAGGAAGATCGAGGCCATCCAGGGCGATACCAAGGGCGCCATCAGCTCCATTACGGAAATCGCCAACATTATCCGCCAAATCAGCGATATCCAGAACACCATCGCCGGCGCGGTGGAAGAGCAGACCGTGACCACCAATGAAATCGCCAAGAACGTTTCCGAGGCCGCCCGCGGTACTTCCGAGATCTCGAGTAATATCAGCGGCGTCGCCAAGGCGGCCCAAGGTACCGCCATGGGGGCGGGGGAGACCAAGAAATCGGCGGATGAACTGGTGCGGATGCTTTCGGATCTGCAAAGCTTCGTAGGCTGAATTTGGGCCACCGCATCCGTGTCCTCATCGTCGACGACTCCGTCGTCGCCTGCAAGGTCTTGTCGGATGTGCTGGGGACCGATCCGGGCATCGAGATTGCGGCCACCGCGCACTCGGGTGCTTCGGCCCTTTCCAGGTTATCCGACTGCGCCCCCGATGTGGTGATGCTCGACGTGGATATGCCGGGCATGGATGGTCTGCAGACCCTGGCGGAAATCCGTCGTCAGCGCCCGCATCTCCCCGTCATCATGTGCAGCGGGTTGACCGAGCAGGGAAGCGCCGTTACCGTGAAAGCCCTATTGGGCGGGGCTTCGGACTACGTCACCAAGCCCAAAGGCGGCCGCGCCGCCGCCCCGCTGGAATCCTTCCGCCGCGAATTGCTGGAGAAGATCCACGCCCTTGGCAACGGATCCCCTTCCATCGTTCGCACCGTTCCCGAACCCGCGGCGGCCGACCCCGGCTGGACCCCGGTAGCCGCGGCTGCGCGACCGCGCATCGATGTAGTCGCGATCGGCATTTCCACCGGAGGCCCCAAGGCCCTGGCCGAAGTCATCCCGCGCTTGCCGGCCGATTTCCCGGTACCCGTCCTCATCGTGCAGCATATGCCCGCCCCCTTCACGAAATCCCTGGCCGACAGCCTCACCCGACGTTCGTCGCTGGAGGTGGAAGAGGGCTTCGCAGGAGCGGAAGTGGTACCCGGCAAGGTATGGATCGCGCCGGGCGGATTCCATATGCGCGTCGTGCGCCGCGGCGCACGGGTGGAATTGGTCATCGATGAAGAACCGCCGGTACTTTCCTGCCGCCCTTCCGCCAACCTGCTTTTCGAATCCGTCGCCGCGGTCTACGGCGCCTCCGCCCTGGGGGTGATCATGACCGGAATGGGCCAGGACGGAACCGAAGGGGCGGGATACATACGCAAAGCGGGCGGCTCCATCTTCGTCCAGGACGAAGCCAGCAGCGTGGTGTGGGGTATGCCCGGATCGGTGGTCAAAGCGGGCTTGCATCATCGCATGGTTCCCATCGGCCGTATGGGCGAGGTAATCCATGGCGCCGTATTGCAAGGCCGGATGCGCAAGCCCCCTAGCGAGCCCCCGCATGGCGCTTAGCGAAATCGATCTCGCCTTCGTTGCGGAGCTCGTGCACAAGCGCACGGGCATCCGTCTGGATAAGGATAAGGGTTACCTGGTGGAAGCCCGGTTCGGCCGCATCTATGAGCGCATGGGAATGCGCGGGGTCGGGGAGTTCATCGCCTATCTGCGCCAAGGCGCGCCGGAAACCCTGGTGGCGGAAGCGGTGGAGGCGATGACCACCAATGAAACCTATTTCTTCCGCGATGGCGCGCCCTTCGAAGCCCTGCGCGACAAGGCCATGCCGGCCCTGATGGCGGCCAAGCGCGGTGACCGCAGCCTCAACATCTGGTCGGCGGCCTGCGCCACGGGGCAGGAGCCCTACAGCATCGCGCTCACCCTACGGGAAGGCTTTCCCCAACTCGCCGATTGGACGGTGCAAATTTTCGCCACCGATATCGCCAATGGCATTTTGGATCGCGCCCGGGCCGGACTTTACACCCAGGTTGAGATGAATCGGGGTTTATCCCCCGAACTGGCCCGCAAATACTTCGCGGCCGAAGGCCAGGGCTGGCGCCTGCGCGAAGAGGTAAGGCGCATGGTCCGGTTCTGGACCCTGAATCTGTGCCTGGAATGGCCGGTGTTCCCGCGCATGGACGTGATTTTCCTGCGCAACGTTCTCATCTATATGGATGACGCGGATAAGCGCTCGATCTTGGCGCGTGCGCATCGTTTGCTGCAACCCGGAGGATTCCTTTTCCTGGGGGCGGCGGAGAGCACATTCAACTTATCGGATTATTTCCGGCGCTCGGAATTCGACGTGTCGGGATGTTTCAGGCCGGTGGCGAAGTAGGACGGATTGGAAAAAAGGTCTAAGGTCTAAGGTGGAATGCATTTCCTAAACCTTAGACCTTAAACCTCTCTTTCTCCCGGATCCCTCACGCGCCTCGCACCTCCGGCGTCGCCCAGCGCGCCAACAACTCCGCGCTCCACGTATCGTAATCCCCCGCGACAATATGCGCGCGGGCTTCCCGCATCAGATCCTGGTAGAAATGCAGGCTGTGCAAGGTGGCCAGCTCCAGGGCCAGGATTTCCCCGGCCACGAATAGATGGCGCAGGTAGGCCCGGGAGAAATTCTTGCACGCATAGCAGGAACACCGGCGATCGAGCGGTTGATCCAGTTCTTGGGCATGGCGGGCGGCTTTGTAATGTAACGGCCCGTCCCAGGTGAATACCGTGCCGTTGCGCGCATTGCGCGTCGGTAGTACGCAATCGAACATGTCCACGCCCAGTCCTACCAGGGTCAACAGATTGGAGGGCGTGCCTACGCCCATTACGTAACGGGGTTTCCCGGGCGGCATCAGGGCCGTGCAATGGCCCGCCACCTCATACATGATCTCCGCGGGCTCGCCTACGCTTAGGCCCCCCAGCGCAATGCCCGGGGTATCCATGGCGGCGATATGCTCGATGGCGCGCGCGCGCGCATCCAAGTGCATCCCGCCTTGCACGATGCCGAAGAAATGCTGGCGATATCCGTGGCGTTCGGGATTCTTCCCGAGCCATTCCAAGGCCCGTTCGGTCCAGCGCTGGGTCAAGGCCAGGGAATGCTTGGCTTGTTCCGGCGTGGAAGGGTAGGGGGTACATTCGTCGAAGGCCATGATGATGTCGGCCCCGATCTTCCTTTGGGCCTCCATCACCGACTCGGCGGTGAAAAGATGCTTGGAACCGTCGATATGCGATCGGAATTCCACGCCTGCTTCGGTGATGGTCCGCAGGGTTTCCAGACTCCACACCTGGAAGCCGCCGGAATCGGTGAGCATGGCCCCGTCCCACGAGGCGAAGCGATGCAGGCCTCCGGCCTTATCTATCAGGTCGCAACCCGGGCGCAGGTACAAATGGTAGGTATTCCCCAGGATGATCTTCGCGCCCGCTTCCTTGACCCCGCGTGGCGATACGGCTTTGACCGCGCCCGCCGTTCCGACAGGCATGAAAACCGGGGTGGGGATGTCTCCATGGGAGGTATGCAGGATTCCGGCACGGGCCCGGGAACCGGGCGCCCGGGAATCGGGCGACCCGGAACCGGTTTTTGTTGCCGTTAGTTCGAAGAAGGGGTCCAAGCCCTCAAACTTGCTTTTCCGTCTGCGGCACGTCAAGTGCGGCGCGTACCTTGACCAACAGCTTGGCCGGGGTGAAGGGCTTCTCCAGGAAATGGTACACGGGGATAAGGCCCATATCGGGTAGCAGGCTTTCGGGAGCGTACCCGGACATATACAGCATACGGATTTCGGGCCGGATATCCTGGACGGCTTCGCAAAGTTCCTTTCCGTTCATGCGCGGCATGACAAGATCGGTGAGCAGCAGATCGATGGTCAGGGTACGCGAGCGCGCAAAGCCCAGGGCTTCTTCCGGCGTGGCCGATTCGAGCACGCGGTAGCCTTGCAATACCAGGATATCCTTGGTCAGCTTGCGCAAGTCCACGTCGTCTTCCACCAGCAAGATGGTTTCGCCCCTGGACGGATGGCCGATGGTATCGGCTTTGCCCGGGGGCGCATAGGCGGAAACGGGTACGCAAGGGATATGGATCGCGAACTCGGTGCCTTTCCCCGGTTCGCTTTCAACCCGCAGGTTGGAGTCCATCTGCTGCACGATCCCGTACACGGTGGAAAGTCCCAGGCCCGTGCCCCGGCCTTCGCCCTTGGTCGTGAAGAACGGTTCGAAGATACGGGGGAGGATGTCATTGGGAATACCGCCGCCGGTATCCCTTATGGTCAGGCGCAAGTAAGGACCTGGGCGCGCCTTTTCGCCCTGGCGGAAATGCTCCAGGTCCAGATTCTCCTCCGCCAATTCCAGGGTCAAGGTCCCGCCTCTGGGCATGGAATCCTTGGCATTGGCAGCCAGGTTCATGACGATCTGCTCCAACTGGCTCTTGTCGGCGCGCACCCGTCCCAACCCGGAATCGAGGAGGCTTTCCACGCGGATGTCCTCGCCGACCACCATGCGCACGGTAGGCAGCATGTCCGCCAGGACGGATCCAAGCTCGAGCACTTGCGGCTGCACCATTTGCTTGCGGCTGAAAGTGAGCAGCTGCCTCACCAGAGCGGTGGCTTTGACTACCGCTCGCTCGATTTCCGCCAGTTCCCGTGGCGCGTCACCCGCGCGCGCCATTTTCATCTGGAGCAGATTGGCGTATCCGGAAACCACGGAAAGGATGTTATTGAAATCATGGGCCACGCCCCCCGCCAGGCGTCCCACGGTTTCCATCCGCTGCGCCAAACGCAATTGATCCTCGCTCTTGCGTTGGGCCTCTTCCGCGCGTTTGCGTTCGGCCCTGGATTTCAGTTCCCGGGCCACCGCCGGCCCCAGAAGGTGGGGTTCGGATTTAAGCAGATATTCGTCCGCGCCGGCCTTGATGGCGGCCACGGCCGTTTCCATATCGGCATGGTCCGCAATGAAAATGAATATCGATTCGGGCCGCACTTGGCGTACCATGCGCAGAACTTCCTGCCATGCGCCGGCGGGCAGCGCCGCATCGCAGAAGACCGCATCCCACGATTCCCTGCGCAGAGCGCGTTCCATGTCCGCAGGGGAATGGGAATGGTCCTGGCGCGCGAGACGGTAACCGGCCTGTTCCAGTGCCGCCGCTGCCTCCGGATTCCGCGAGGAGATTCCCTCAACCCATAGGATGCTAAGGTCTTGCATGTATGAAAATGCTAGCCTTAGCAGCGACCTTGCGATAAGATGGATCTGTGATCGGATCCGCGGATCTACGCACAATATGTGCGTATCTGCATGTATTAGTGGATTCGGCTCCAATCCATTAGTCGATCCAATTCAAACCTGGTAGATGAATTCGAAAGCGTCTTCCAGCTTCTTCACGAATTTCACATCGATACCCGGAACATTCACTTTGCCTTGCATGGGTTTGGGCAGCACGACCGTCTTGAAACCCAGGCGCGCGGCTTCCTTTACGCGGGCCTCAGCCTGGGGGATGGCGCGCAGTTCGCCATTCAGTCCCAATTCGCCCAGGGCCAAGGTATCGGCCAGGCATTTCTTCCCCAGATGGTTGGAGGCTACCGCGGTGGCGATGGCCAGGTCGACGGCCGTCTCTTCGATGCGGAACCCGCCCGCCAGGCTTACGAACACGTCCTGCATGCCAACCTCGATGCCCGCGAATCTTTCCAGCAAAGCCAGTAGGATGGTGAGGCGCTTGGAATCGAGCCCCATGCTCACCCGTTGCGGATTGGAATAATTGCTGCGGGAAACCAGGGCCTGCACTTCGACCAATATGGGGCGGGTGCCTTCGATGGAACAGGAAACCACCGATCCAGGATCGCGTTCGCCGCGGTTATGCGCGAAAACCTGGGAAGGATTGTCCACTTGGAGAAGCCCTTGGGCGGCCATCTCGAAAACCCCGATCTCGTGGGTGGCGCCGAAGCGATTCTTCACGGCCCGCAGGATGCGGTAGGCATTGTGGCGATCGCCCTCGAAGTAGACGACGGTATCCACCATGTGTTCGAGCATGCGCGGCCCGGCCAGCACGCCCTCTTTGGTCACATGGCCGACGATGAAAATGGCGGTTCCCGTCGACTTGGCATGGACCATCAGGGCCAAAGTGCATTCGCGCAATTGCGTCATGGAACCGGGCGAGCCGGGGAGATCGGGCTTGTAGATGGTTTGGATGGAATCGATGACGAGCACGGCAGGTCGGCTCGACTGGCATTGCCGGAAAATGGCGTCGAGATTGGTTTCGGATAGCACCGACATCTCGGGAGAAGGGGTTTCCAGGCGCTCCGCGCGCATCTTGAGCTGGGTCAGGCTCTCTTCCCCGGTCACATAGAGGACGGACACGTCACCGGCCGAAAGCGTGGTCGCCATCTGCAGGAGCAGGGTAGACTTGCCGATTCCGGGATCGCCGCCGATCAGGACCAGGGATCCCGGTACGATGCCGCCACCCAAGACGCGATCCAGTTCGCCTATCCCCGTGCGCGTGCGCGGCTCTTTGCTGACGATGATGTCCTTGAGGGGCCTGGCTTCGCTTACATCCCCGAGGCCGCGCCTCTCGGTGGCTTCTTCCAGGGCCGTGGCCGCGATCTCGGTCAGGCTGTCCCAGGCACCGCAGGAAAGGCATTTGCCTCCCCACTTGGTGGTGGTATCACCGCATTCGCGGCAGGCATAGAGGGTACCGGACTTGTGTGTACCGAACTTGGATTTGGATTTCGGGCTGGCCATGGCCTAAATGTAACAACACGGGCAAGCCGAAGCTGCTCTTTTGTGCAGGTATAAATGGGGACTGGCCCCCCGGTCCGGATCAGGCTATTCCCGGGTCCGATTCGAGAGGTCTGGGCGGAACAATGCTGGAAGGCGAGAGATCCCCCAGAAAACCGCCGGGTACCGACGTTGCGCTAGGGCGTTGCGAAGGCAACGCAATGGTCTGTGGCTTCTCGCCCGGGATGGTGATGCTGGACGGCAAGGCGGAGGCCGGGGGAGTGGGATGCGCCCAGGCCGGAGTCTGGGTGGGCAACTCCGCGAAGCGAACATTCGCCGCGGCGCCGGTCGCGGTGGGCAAACTCGTGCTGGTCGTGGTTCCGTTGGTGTTGGGGTGATGGGGAAGGTTGTCCCGGATGGCTTTCTGGGTGCCGTAGATGGCGGGGCCGAAGACCAGTCCACCCAACGCCGTGATGCCCGCGACCTTGCCCGGGGCGAAAGGAAGGTTGGGCATCCAACTTTTGCCCTCGGGTACATGCTCCGCGCTGACCGGCACGGGCAGGTCGAGGTTGGTTTGGGGCGTGCCGGCCGGTCGCAAATCCGCGCCGGCCCGTTCGATGTCATCGAGACCGGTTTCGGTACCATGAAAGCTGGTCGGATAGGCGCGGCCGCCCACGCCGTGCAGGGTCTGGCCGGGAGTCTCGGGGTTGAAGACAAGCGGGGAAGGCGTTACCGGATGCGATTTGCTTCTGGGCGGTAAAACTTCCAGGGGGATATCAAGTTGCTTCAAGGGGGAATGGGGCCCCATCGGTTTACGATGGACCTGCGCGGGCTCGTGAACCGTTTTCCCGATTTGGGCCGCCAGTTTGTTGCGCGCCTCGGTGAGGGACGCTTGGGACACGTTCCGGCTGGATTCCCCCAACGGTGCCGATTCCGAAAGCAGAGGGGCTGCCTCTCCACCGTTCGGTTTATGGGTATTGCGATTGCCGCCTATCCTTGTCATATATTCCCCCGGTCCGGACGCCCCAAGCAGGGCTCCTTAAGCAAAGGTATCCCGGGGTAACGGATCCCGATTACGGGTATGGCTTGGTTGCAGCGGCCTGGTTACGGTAGGTCTGGTAACGGGCATTTTTAGGCGAGGGGGCCAAGGCCGTTCCGGGCCAGGGAAAGGGCGTCAGGTTACACGCGGAATAGCCGCGGGCAGCGGGCGATTAGAGGCTTTGGCGTTAGTCCGCTTCTGCGAGTAGCTTGCGATGGCGGGCCAACGCTTAGTCCGCTTCTGCGAGTAGCTTGCGTTGGCCGTTGATGAATTGCTGCACGTAAGGATTCGACGTGGCCCGGGTCTCTTCCGGGGTCCCCACGAAAATGATGCGGCCGTCCAGCAGCATGGCGATGCGATCGGCGATCTTGTAGGCCGAAACCATGTCATGGGTCACCACGATATTGGTCGCCCCCAGCTTCACCTGCATATCGATGATCAGATCGTTGATGACATCCGAAGTAATCGGGTCCAGGCCCGTGGTGGGCTCGTCGTAGAGCAGGATTTCGGGCTTGAGGGCGATGGCCCTGGCCAGGCCCAGGCGCTTCTTCATGCCGCCGGAAAGCTCGCTGGGCATCTTGAAGCGGAAATCCGGATTCAGGTTGATCATATGCAGGGTTTCCGCCACGATGCGATCGAGATCGGCCTCGCTATGCTGCTTCTCATGCTCACGCACCGCGAACTTGATGTTCTCGCCCACGTTCATGGAATCGAACAGGGCCGCGCCCTGGAACAGCATTCCCATCCGCTTGCGGATGGTCTTCACGTCGATCTTGTTCTTGCTGGAGATCACCTTGCCGTCCACCACCACTTCGCCGTCGTCCGGCTGCAGCAGGCCGATGCAATGCTTGAGGATGACCGATTTGCCGCCGCCCGAGGTCCCGATGATGACCATGGTCTCGCCCTTGCGGATCTCCAGCACCACGTCGCGCAGCACCTTCTGGGGGCCGAAGGATTTCTGCAGGTGCCGTAGTTCGATCAAATGGTCGTTGTTCATTCCGGCGATCCGTCCTGTTCCATCTATCGGGTTTCAGTATGCGATGTACACGATCAGGAAATCCACGATCAGGATGAGCATGCACGAGGCCACCACGGATTTCATGCTGGCCTGGCCCACGCCCTTGGCCCCGGGCCCGGCGTTCAGGCCGTGGTAGTAGCCCATCAGCACGACGATCCCGCCGAATACCATGGCCTTGATCATGCTGGTGAGCACGTCATAGGGCTGGAAGAGGAAACGCAGGCCGAATACGTAGGTGGCCGTGGTCACCTTCAGCACCAGGGTGGTGATGATCCAGCCGCCCACGATGGAAAGGAAATCCGAGATGATGACGAGCAGGGGAAAGACGAAGATTCCGGCCAGCAAGCGGGGGAGGGCCAGGTAGCGGAGCGGATCAAGGTCGAGGACGGTCATGGCGTCCAATTCTTCCTTTTCCTTCATGGTGCCGATCTGGGCGGCGATGGCCGAACCTACGCGGCCCGCCAGCACCAACGCCGTAAGCACCGGTCCCGATTCGATGATGACCAGCTTGCATACCGCCGTGCCCAGGTAGTTCGACGGCACGAATCCGCGGAACTGGTATTCGGCTTGCACGGCCGAGACGGCGCCGATGAAAAAGGAGATGACGATGATAAGCGGCAGCGAGGAGACCCCGATGCGGATGAACTGCTCCAGGGTGAGGGAGGGGTTCATGAAGAACCAGGGCAGGCGCTTGAGGATGCGCAGCAAGAGGAGGATGACTTCGCCGATGCGCCCGATCTTGTGGGAAAGCCCTTCCCACAACAGCGCGAGCAGGCGGAGGAACTGGCCGCCGGCGGCATCCAGGATCAAGGCCAGGGCGCTGCCGGAAGTACGGGAGCGGTTATCGGTGGGCAAGCTGTTCAGAACCCGTCGTTCTCGGGAGCGCGCCCCGAGTAATTGACGAAGGAAGCGTAGTCGGACACGAAGGTAAGCGGAACATCGCCCGTAGGTCCATTTCTCTGCTTGGCCAGGATGATCTTGGCCTTCCCTTTCTCGGCCTCCTTATTATAAATCTCATCGCGGTACACAAACATGACCAAATCGGCGTCCTGTTCGATGGCGCCGGACTCGCGCAGATCGGAAAGCTTGGGTTCGCCTTCGCCGCCGCGCTGCTCTACGGCACGGCTGAGCTGGGATAGGGCCAAAACCGGGATTTCCAGCTCCTTGGCCAATCCCTTGAGGCCGCGCGAGATTTGCGAGATTTCCTGCTGCCGGTTTTCCTGGCGGCCGACGCCGGCCATCAGTTGCAGGTAATCCACCATGACCATGTCCAGGCCCTGGGAGGCCTTGAGGCGGCGGCACTTGGCCCGCAACTCCAGGATGTTCAGGGAAGGATGATCATCGATGAAGACCTTGGCTTCGCTGATGGGGCCTACCGCGATGGACAACTTGGGGAAATCCCGCTGGGGCAAACGCCCCGTGCGGAGCAGGTGCATGTTAACCTGGGCCTGACGGCATAGGATACGCTGCACCAGTTGCTCGCGGCCCATTTCCAGGGAGAAGAAAGCCACCGTCTTCTTGTAATCGATGGCCGCGTTCGCCAACATCGACAAGGCGAGCGCGGTTTTGCCCATGGCGGGACGGCCGGCCAGGATGATCAAATCCGTCTTCTGGAAGCCCGAGGTCATGCTGTCGAAATCCTTGAAGCCGGTGGGCACGCCGATGATTTCGCCCTTGGAATAGCTTTCGATAAGCTTAAAGGTGTCGGATAGGATGCGCTTGATGGGAATGAAGCCCTGCTTGACCGTGGTCTCGCTGATGGCGTAAATCTCCCCTTCGGCCTGATCCATGATCTCGCCGGGTTCCTGGCTGCCATCGTAGGCCTTCTCCAGGATGCGCGTGGCCGAGCCGATAAGGCTGCGAAGCAGGGACTTTTCCTTGATGATGCCGCAATGCTGGGTAACGTTGGCCGAAGAAACCACCTCGGAGGAGATTTCCATCAGGTAGCCGTCGCCGCCGGCCAGATCGAATTTCTGGTTCTTCTTGAGGTTATCCGAGATGGTGATGAGATCAATGGGGGCGTTCTTCTCGAAGAGGTTGGCCACCGCCTCGAAAATCACCTGATGCTTCTCGAGGTAGAAGTCTTCGGGCTTGAGGGCCTCGAGCGCATCGCCAACCGCATCCGAATCCAGGAACAGCGCGCCGATGACGTGCTTCTCCACTTCGATGGCTTGGGGCGGCACCCGGAAAGCCGCCGTACGCAGGCCTCCGTCGCGCATGCTTGCGCGCGCTTCGCCCAGCGAGGTTCCCGCCGCGAATTCCTCGCTCATGCTTCCGCCTTCGATCCGGCCATACGCTTTTGGAGCCATTGCAGGTCTTCCCAGGCCTTGCGTTTCAATTCTTCCCGTTCCAGCAATTCCCGGGGATGATAGGTCACGATGAACTCCCTGCCTTCCATCCGGTGCGGTTCCTGGCGCAGCTCGTCCAGGCTCTTGCCTACCTTGAGTACGGCTTGGGCGCATGCTTCTCCCAAGAGCAGTACGAAGGGCGCGCGCACGAGTCCCAATTCCAGGTGCAGCCAAGGCAACAAGCGGACGATATCGCGGCGACCGGCTTTGGCCGGCCGTGCGGCCTTATGCAGATTGGTAAGGTAGCACCCGGCGGGATCCATCTTGATGGCTTTGAGCATCTTGACCAGCAGTTCGCCCGGCGCGCCTTGCAGCGCCAGACCCGCCTGCGAGTCGGCTTCACCGGGCTCCAGGCCCACCAAGGCCAAGCCGGCTCCCGAAGCGCCCACCCCGCGTATCACGCGAGTGACGGTAGCGGTCGGGTCACCTGCGGCCAGCGATGGGTTGGCTTCCAGATGCGTCCACAAGGCGGCAAGATCGGGGAAGGCCGGCAACGCCGACAGGTCCGGAGCCCGGGTGGCCGCAGGGGCGGGGGAAGCGGCTTGGGAAAGGCCGCCCGACCCGCTCTGCAGGGCCTTGGAAAGGGATTCAAAGAGGCCCGCGGGAGGCGTGGTATCGGTTGCCGATTCTTCGTAGCGCGCGCCTGCAGGGGACGCAGGGGAAACGGGGGCGCGACCGGAGGCTTGGGCGGCAGGGGCCGCCTGGCGCGCAGGTTGCGCCAAGGGCGCGGACAGGATCACCTCTTCGGTTCCGATCTCGGCCTGCCAATCCAGGTAGGCGCGCAGCAATTCCGCCGCCGCCATCAGATGCTCCTGTGGGAAAGCAGAACGCCGACTTCGGCCACTACGGCGGCCGCCAATTCGTCCTTGTCCCATTCGGCCAAGGCTCCGCCGGATTTACCGTTGAGCAGCGCAGCGGAAACGCGAGCCTCTCCGAAACCGGTTCCGACTGCGGAACCGTTCCCGCCGGGGACGGGATTATTGACCACCATCAGGTCGCAGTTGCGTTCCTGCATCTTGGCTTCGGCATGCTTAATGGCGTCGGCGGTTTCCAATGCGAAGCCCACCAAAATCTGGTCCGCGGTTTTCCGCTTGCCCAGTTCGAGCAGGATGTTGGGGAAGGGCCGCAAATCCAGCCGCGCGAGGGATTTGGAATCCTTCTGCTTGCCGGCATGCGTTTGCGCGGGGACGAAATCCGCGATAGCCGCGGCCATGATTACGACGTCGCTTCCCGCTTGGCGCTCCAGCATTTCGCGCTGGAAATCAGCGGAGCTTTCGACGCGCGTGGCCATGAAACCGGGGGTGACCGGTTCATCGGTAACACCCGCGATAACCTGCACCTTGGCTCCGGCCAAATGGAAGGCACGGGCCAGGGCGAGTCCTGTCTTGCCGCTGCTGCGGTTGGAAAGGAAGCGGACATCGTCCCATTTCTCGCGCGTATGTCCCAGGCTGATCAACACCCGCTTATCCTTCAGGGCCGGCACGGGCTTCAAGGCCCGATGGGTCTTCAGGTAGGCGATGATATGCGCCGTGTCCAACAACTTGCCATGGCCTTCTTCACCGCAGGCCAGAATTCCTTCGCCCGTGGGCAGGATGATATCCCCTTTGTCACGCAGAGTGCGCAGGTTACGTTGCACCGCGGGCGCGTTCAGCATCACCGAATTCATGGCAGGCGCAATGTAGACATTGCCGCCGTAGACCAGGTAGATGAGGGAGAGCAGGGAGCCGGTCAGTCCGCCGGCCAGCTCACCCAGGGTATGGGCCGTGCAGGGAGCGATCAGGTAGATATCCGCCCAACGGGCCAGGTCGATATGATCCATGGCGCCGGATTCGGTGCCAGACCAGCCATCGACAGGAACGCGGGAGGCTGTGAGCGCGGCAAAGGTATTGGGATGGACCAGCTTCGCAGCGCTGGCCGTCATGATGACGCGGACATGCGCGCCCTCATCCTTGAGGCGTTGTACCAGGTCGCAAGCCTTATAGGCCGAGATGCTCCCGGTGACCCCCAGCAGTATGTTTTTGTCTTGAAGTCCCATGCTGGAGCCTCGGCCCGGATCGGACCGGGTTCTAACAAGGTTTGGGGCCTAGCTGGGCTCCCCTTCCTTCAGGATTTCCAGCTTGCCATCCTTGAATTTCTGGATGGCGATGGTAGTGGGCTTCTGGTCCAGCTTGATGAAGCCGAGGTTGGCCTGCTCGTTGATGAACCGGGCTTCCTGGGATGACATGATCACCGACTTGAAGGGGGAGATATCCTTGCTATAGCAGGTTTCCAGGGACAGGTGCTGGTTCTTCGACACTGTGGACTCCTTAAAGCCGTGAATGGTCAGGGCTTCCAAAGTTGGCAGAGAGTGGGGGATTCGAACCCCCGTGGCCGGTTAGGGCCAACATGCTTTCCAAGCATGTACCTTAAACCGCTCGGACAACTCTCTGGGAGCAAGTATAGGAATTTTTGGCCCAAATTCAAGAATTCAAGGGAAAAGGTTGGTGGCATAACATACACAACTACTGTATGTTATGCCTAATTTCCGAGAATATCGAAGCCAATTCCCAAGGTCGCCCAGATCTTTTCGTTATCCAAACCCTCGGGTTGAATGAGGGGTAGGGAAGCGCCGAGTTGCAGATCCAATTTCACGGCTCGATACCCGAGGCGGTAAACCAGGGCGGGTTCCAGATAAAAACCCCAGCCTGTGCCATTGACGGGGAGAGATTGGCCATTGCCATCCTGGAGCGTAAGTCCCGTAAACTTATAGCCTGCCAAGCGTAACGCTCCGGCCCGATCATCCCACTTGAGGCGTTTTCCCAGGTTGGCCTGCGCGTAAAGGGTTTGGTACTCGCTCCCGGTGACGCGCAATTCGGAAATCTGGTCCGAGCCTTCATCCCCGCCCGAGAGCTTGGCGCGGCCCATTCCACCGCCGAAGTAGGTTTCCCAGACCATACCGGTCCCGGTTTCCCGGTGATACGTCCCGATCCCCAATTCTCCGTGCCGTCGCTCCGAGACTCGGCAGGAAAAGCAATTGTTGTGGTTCGCATATGCGGCTGCAGCGATTAAGGCGACTCGGGGAGCTACCGCTACCGCAGCAGTCAGATGTACTCCTTCGGCCTTTTGCCCGAAGAATGCCGTCACATGGGTTTGCCCGGAATTCCCGAGCAGAGGAAGGTTGATGGGATCTGTGTCGTGGACGATGGCATTCCCCGCCCTTACCGGCAGGGTGAACAACCAGGGAAAGGAAAGTGCAATCAGGCTGACACGAAGACGCATGGTTCTAGGACGATTGCAGAAACGGTTCGGCAACCCGGGGCCCTGTCAAGCGGGACCGGGCCGCGTGGCGGCCTGTAAATCCTCAAGGCTGGGTTCGGCGGCGCCATCGAAATTCTGTAGTTGATAAAGCTTATGGTAGATCCCGCCATGCCGCAGCAATTCCTGGTGCGTGCCTTCCTCCCGGATGCGGCCCTTATGCATGACCAGGATCTTGTTCGCCTTTTGGATGGTGGAAAGCCGATGCGCCACGACGATCGTGGTCATGTTCCGCATAATCTTGTCCAAGGCTTCCTGGACCAGCGCCTCGGTGGCCGTGTCGACCGAGGACGTGGCTTCGTCCAGGAGGAGAATGCGCGGACGATGGTATAGGGCCCGGGCGAAAGCGAGCAACTGCCGTTGGCCCGCGGAAAGGTTTTCCCCGCGTTCCTTAAGCCGGGTCTGGTACCCTTCGGGCATCCGAGCGATGAAGTCGTGGGCATTGACGTAGCGGCACACTTCTTCCACGCGGGCCATATCGAATTCCGGTCCCAAGGCGACATTGAACGCTACCGATTCGGAGAAGAGGTACACGTCCTGGGAGATAAGGCCTATGTTGCGCCGAAGCACCGGTTCGGCGAAGTCCGTGATCTCCACGCCGCCGATAGTGATCCTACCCGCGTCCGGCAGATAAAACTTGTTGCATAGGGAGATGGTGGTGCTCTTACCGCTGCCGGTGGCGCCCACGATGGCGATGGATTCTCCCGGCTGAACGCCGAAGGAAACCTCACTCAGCACCGTCTTCCCGTTTTCATATGCGAAGGAGACGTTCTCGAAGGCGATGGCCGGCTTTTCCGGAAAGTCCGAGCGCGTTCCCGCGGGCAGGAAGGCCTGGGTATCGTAGAGGGTGAAAACGCGTTCGGCGGCAGCCAGGGCGCTTTGTAACGCCGTGATCTTATCGCTCAATTCCCGCAAGGGCCTGAAGAAAAGTCCGGTATACCAGGAGAAGGCCACCAGGGTCCCGATGGAGACGCTGCCGTGGAAAAAGAACCACGCTCCGGCGAAGTACAGGATTACCAGGGAGATTTCCGTAAGCCCGGAAATCACAGGAAAGAAGACCGAATAATACCGGACGTTCTGGAACCACTCTACGCGCGTTGCCGAGTTGATCTCATCGAACTTCCGCACCTGCTGGGCCACCTTACCGAAGATGCGCACGATGTGGATGCCCGCCAGGCTTTCCTGCATGATGGAATTGAGCTCGGCCAACATCGCCCGGATGATGCTGTTGTTCTTGCGCACCTTCTCGCGGAAAATGGAAGTGGTCGCGATCATGAAGGGCAGCACTGCCAGCGAGGCCAAGGCCAGCTTCCAATCCAACCAGAACATGAAGCCGACCGCATAGGCTATCATCAGCATGGCGCCCAGCAATTCGATCAGCCCTTCGGTGAACATGCTGCTCAGCGAATCGATATCGTTACCCATGCGCGTCATCAGTCGGCCCACTGGGGTACGGTGGAAGAAATCCATGCTGAACATCTGCAGCCGGGCGAAGATTTGCACGCGCAATTCGTGGATGATGGACAGGCCCAGTTTCTGGCTGGCCACGGCGCGGAAGTATTCCAGCGCGCCCGAAAGCACCACCAGCGCCACGAAGGCGATCATGTACGGGGTGATCCCGTCGATACGCTTTTGGGCGATCGGCCCATCGATCATCTGCTTCAGTATCCGCGGCTGCAATACCGGTAGGATTTCCGAAGTGATAAGGAAGGCGAAGGCCGTGAACGCGGTGGCCCGGTGCCCCTTGGCCAGGGAGATCAGGCGTAGCCACAGGTTGCGGTCCAGGAAGCGCGCGACCTTGTCTTCGCTCAGGTATTCCTTGCGATCGGCCATCAGTTCAATCCAGTTCCAACGCCGAGCTCAGGCGCTGTTTTTCCCACACGGCCGCGTAGGCCCCGCCTTTGCGGAGCAATTCGGCATGGGTCCCTTGTTCCAGTATTTTCCCGTCGGCGAGGAAGATGATATTGTCGCAACCCATCACCGCCGAGTAGCGGTGCGAGACGATCAGGACGGTACGGCCGGCGAAGCGTTGGCGCAATTGCTCCAGCACCAGGGTTTCCGTCTCGGTATCCAAGGCCGAAAGCGTATCGTCCAGGCCGAGTACCGCGGAATTGGCCAGCAGGGCGCGCGCCAGGCCCACCCGCTGACGCTGGCCTCCGCTCAGGTTGATTCCCTTTTCCCCCAACATGGAATCGTAGCCCTGGGGGAATTGGCCCAGGTCCCGCGACAAGGCCGACCATTCCGCCGCCTCTTCCACGGTGTGTACCGATCGCGCGCTGCGGCCCATGGCGATATTGTTGCGGATGCTGGTCGAAAACAGAAAACCGTCCTGAGGCGCATAGGTGAAACGCCGGATCCAATCGGCGTCCGTAATCGACTCACGCGGCTTGCCGTCCAGGAACAGCGATCCGGCCGGCGGCGCGTAAATGCCGCAGAGGATATGCATCAAGGTGGTCTTGCCCGATCCCGTCGCGCCAACGATACCCAAGGTGGAGCCGGCCGGGATGGCAAGACTGATGCCATTGAGAACGGGAATGGGAGGGGGGAGAGAGGCGGGAGGGCTTTGCTTACCCGCCGCGACGTCGTATGCGAAGGAAAGGTTTTTCAATTCCAGCGACGCGGGCCGGGACAGGTGTTCACCGGTTTCGGTTTCCCCGTCCAGCTTTTCCAAGGCCGCGTCCGCGCCGCCCGCGATGGCAGCCGGATCAACCAGGAAGGAACCGCGCAGGGCGGCGAGCCGATCGATGGATACGTTGGCGCGCTGGATCATGCTGGCCACCCATCCCAACCCGATCAGGGGGAATTGCAGGCGCAGGATATACAGGATGGCCGCTGACAGGGTACCCAGGCTGATGACGTCACGGATGACCATCTTCCCGCCCATCCACGAAACCAGCACTAGGCCGATGGCGCCCAAAGCGCCGATGGCAGGCCAGATGATCGAATTCGAGTAGGCCACCTTCAATGACGAATCGCGCAGGCCGCGCGAGGTGGCCAGCAGCTTGGCGGAGAATTCCTCCTGCTTACCGTAAGACTTCACCACCTGGATGCCGGAGATGGTGTCCTGCAGGAAGGAGTTGAGGGAGGAAAGGTTTTTCTGGATGCCTCCGAAAAGCGCGTACATACGTTTAAGGAAAACATTGGCGAGCAAAGGCATCATCAGGGAAGGGAGCAGACCCAACAACATCAGGCGCGTGTCCAGCTTCCATAGGCAGACGGTGGTGAAGATTGCGAGGCAGCCCATGCGCGCGAGATGCAGGATTACCGGACCGGCCACGTCGCGTATGCGATCCAAATCGTTGGTGCCGCGCGACATGATGTCCCCGATGGAATTGGCATCGAAGAAACGCTTGGGTTGCAGCATCAATCCCGCGAACAAATCCCGACGCAGCTCGTATTCGATGGTGCGCGATGCCCGGATCACCCACAGCCGCTGATAGAAAAGCATCAGACCGCTGATCAGGGTCGCGGCCAGGATGGAACCCAAAGGCAACCACATGGAACCCATGCCGTCGCCCGCCTGCAGATCGTCCAGGATGACCTTTACCATCCATGGGGAAACCTGGTCCAGGGCCGTGGAAACGACTACGAGGACCCAACCCCACAGGATGGGCCCTTTCTGGCGTGCCAGGTAGGGTTTCAGGAATCCGTAACGCGACGCGGAAGCGATGGGGTTGCCTTGGTTCCGGTTGTGATGCCGTGCCGGGAAAGAATCTTCGCGGCGGCGGAATCGCTAGGAAATGTGGTAAAGAAAGGGAGGGATGGAAAGAGGCGGAAGGGGAACGAAAGCGGCGGCTACGGAACTACCGCGCCGCCGAGGGGATTGGGTACCGGAAGGTTACTTGAAGATGTGCTTGTCGGTCCAGAAAGTGGAGACATCGCGATGGATCTCGAGGGCAATCTGGAGATTGATGAGATCGTCCTTGGAGATCGGAAGCTCCCGATCGGGGCGGCCCTTCAGGAAAGGAATCTTGTCCTTGATGGCTTCGTGACGCGAGGCGTGCTTCATATATCACCCACTCCTTCAGCTCCAGGCCAGTTTCCAACAAGTTCGGGCGCGACTTCGGATGCAAATCTGCAGCCACCCCAAGGCATCTCGGCGGGACGACCCTGCTCTAAATTACTCGGTATTTTTATGAAAAGCTTTAACATTTGTTGGGTATTTTTTGGCCTTTTGTGGACCTAAAATATTGTCCTTCTTTTCAGTGTTGAAGTGCCACAACTCATGATGGCCGCTGCAACTATTGATAAGTGTAAGACCCGGATCACGTTTCTGTCCGCTCTCATTCTCTCCCGCGCCGTTAGGTAACCTGGAGAAGGCAAACTTGCCCCAGCCGGGGTCACCCGACTGGCGCTCCTTCCCTTCTGCATGAATATGGGCCTCGTTGACTCGAATCGCAAAGATTTTTAAGCTTTTGCGTACCTTGGGATGTCGTCCAATGGCAGGACTCCAGATTCTGGATCTGGTTATCGAGGTTCGAATCCTTGCATCCCAACCAACTTTCCCCCCTATAAACCAAAGACCAAGTCCTTTCTAAGTTTAACCGACTTCCGGCGCTTCCGGAACTTGCGGTAACCCACCCCTTTTTTAGCCTTCTTGCGAAGCTTTCGGCCGCCAGGTGGTACGATCCGACCGATGGATACCATGGGAACGGCATTGTGGGATCTCTATGAAAACCAGAAGGTTAAGGGTCTTTCCGCGGCCATGCGGCAAACCCTTTTCAAACTCGAGAAGTCGGGTCAGGCAGATGATCGCTGGTTCAACGCCATGGGCGAATTGGCCATGCAGGAAAAAAGCTACGCCGTAGCCGCCCGTTTCTTCCGCCAGGCAATGGACGAAAAGCCCCATCCCGAATACGAACTCAATCTAGGCAACGCCCTTTTCGACGCCGGAGAATACCAGGCCGCCAAGAAAATCCTGAGCGGATATCTCGAGCGGTATCCCGGCGACGTGCACGGCATGATCGACCTCGCCAATTGCCACCTACGCCTGAACGAACTCGCCAAGGCGCGCGAGTTGTGTCTGTCGGGACTCACGCAGAAGACGGCGAAGGCGCCCTTGTGGAATTGCCTGGGTCAGATAGCCTTTATGGAAGGCGACAACGGCCAAGCCTTCGAACTGTTCGACCGGGCCTATGCCGAAGCCCCGGAATATACCGACGCGCTTTTCAACCGCGCCAACATGGCGTATAAGCTGGGCCGTATCCAGGAGGCCTTCGACGATTTCGCCATGTGCGTCCGTAAGGACGAGAATTACGAACCCGCCTTGGTGAACATGGCCGTAATCCGCCTGGAGCGCGGGGAAGCGGCCGAGGGTAAGGCGGAAATCTCCCGCGTCATAAAGATGAATCCCGGGAATATCGAAGCGCGGCATCTGCTGGGCCGACTGTGCCTGGCGGGGAAGGAATTCCGCGCCGCCCGCGATGCCTTCAAGGAAACCTTGAAGCGCGACGAAGATCATGTACCCACGCAATTGGCCCTCGCCAAGCTCCACATCCAGGAAGCGGAGCATGAGGAAGCCGGAAGCGTACTGAAGCGCGTGCTCGGCAGGCACGGGTTGGGCGAAGAGGAAACGGCCGCCTGTTTATCGCTGCTCATGGAGATGGGGGAGACCGCGCAATGCGTACAGCATCTGCAGCGCACCCCGGACGGCGCGCTCTCCATAGAGATGCGCAAGCTGCTGGTGCTGGGGCAATGGAAAATGGGCCGGACCAAAGACGCCATCGCGCAACTCGAAGCCGTGCTCGCATCGGAAGGGGAAACCCCCGAGACCCTGACGATGCTGGGCCGCATGCTGGTGCAGAGCGGCGCGGAGAGTTTGGCCGAAGCCCGCTACCAGAAAGCCTTGGAAATGGATCCCGCCACCCAGGGGGCGGCCTTCGAGTTGGCGCGCATCCATCTGGCCCGAAACGAAGGGGAGAGGGCGGTTGCGATCCTTGAGTCTCTCTGGCGCGAGACCCCGGACGACCCTGATTGCTTATACAATCTCGCTTGCTGCCACGCGCGCAATCGTAATTTCGACGACAGCCTCCATTACCTCAAGCAGGCGGTGGAGAAAGGCTTCCGGGACATCGAGAAGATTAACGCTGACGAAGACCTCCAAGCTATAAGACAATTCAAGGAGTACAACCAACTCGCCGGCCAGACAGGTTTCAATTAGAGAAGGGAGCCGTAGCATGAAAACGGTTCAGGACTGGGGATTCATCTCCAAGGAACAGGGGCTCGTGAAGCCCAAGCTGCAAGACAACAAAATCTTTCACGCGCTCACCACCGCCTACGAGAACAACCAACAGCAGGAAATCTACGGCGCGACGGAGAATATCGTCCGTCGCGAGAAGGAACTCTGCGAGCTGGCATTGGCGGACCTGAAACGCCTGTCAGGCGGGAAAGGCGATCCCGATGCGACCCTCAAGCTGGTGCTGGAGCATTACCAGCAGCGCCTGAGCGTGGCCAAGGAGAAGGAAGAGAAAATCAATCATCTCTCCGAAGACTCCCGCAAAATGATGGAAGAGTACAAGAAGCGTACCGGCGAGTTGGCCGAAGTGAAGCGTACCCTCATGGAGTCCCAGAGCAAGCTGCGCGAGCTGGCCAAGACCACCGAGAAGCTGATCAAGAAGGAAGAAGAGCTCCGCTTCATCGAAACCAACCTGCGCGCCGAGCTGGATAAGAATAAGCGCAATATCATCAACGGTCTGTACGAGGTGGTAACCGACCTCTCCGATTCTCCCGAGGCTCCGCAAGCCAGCCTTCCGTTACCGGTCCCAACTCCGCAGCCGATTCCGGCTCCGGTCGCTGCGGCCCCTAAGCCTCCGGCTCCTCCTGTCGCCGAAAAACCACTGGCCGAAAAAGCCCCCGAGCCCCTTGCCCCTGAAGCCAAGGATGCTGCCCGTCCGTTCACCGAAGGGTTGTTCCGTAAAACCGGAGCCCCGCTGGGTGGAGATGCCGGTTTATTCGGCAAATCCCTGGGAAATCAGCAGGAATCGATCTGGTCACGGGATAGGGTGTTGGGTGGGGGAGCGGGGTTCCAAATCGGCCCGCAGTCTACCCCAAGCCCCGTAGTCAGCCCTAACTCGGCCAGCAGCGGAAGCTTGGTCGATAAGGCCGCCCGGCTGAAGATGTTCGAGCCGGGCAAATCCCTTTGCAGCAAATCCATGGTGAAGACGCCCGAGGGCGAAGTCATCTCGGAATACTTCTATTCGCCGCTCCATCCCAAGGAAAGCCGCCAGTATATCTTCAATTCGCTGTACGCGGTTTGGAGCTTGCTGTCGTTGAAAACCCGGGACGAAGACGCCTTCCATGAACGCCTGGAAACGGTCTTTACCGACCTACTGAGCCGGCTTGAGCATGGCCAGAACATCCATCTGGAGAGCTTCCTGAGCGAAGAAATCAACAAGGAAACCCTGGCCAGAATCCTGGCCTTTTCCCGGGAAGAGCGTCCGGCGCAATTCGAAGCCATGTCCGGTCGGTTGCTGAGCCGTATTGAGTCCGTAGGACCCGGCAGGGCCGGTCTCATCGACCACCAGTTCCGGCACTTGCCCAAGTCGGAATTCCCGCCCCGGAGCGGCCTGACCGCCTAGACGGCCCATCCTAAACCGGTGCTTATACAGGCCTCGCTTTCCAGCGGGGCCTTTTCATTTCTCTCCGACTTATCCCCAAGGTGAGCACAGGATGGTAACAGTGGCGCTAGACGCAAACTACAGCTTCGCAAGTTAGTAGAAGCGAATTTGAGTTGTTGCTGAGTTTGTTTCCCGTGAAACAACATTTAATCCACAGATTATTCGGTTCTATGAACACTCTACGACTCAAATATTTAAAATGGATGAGTCACAACCTAGATACTTATGCTAAATAACTATCCAGCTTTCTTATCCATCGGTACGCATAAGATATATTATGTAAACTTAAATATCTTTCTTCGTTTCGATTGTGGATAGAGCCTTTCCCTTAAACGCTACGAAGTCTGGTAAAATGCCCACACAAGGCCTTGGGTAACCCATTGAAATACATAAGGATACTCGGCCTTAGATGCAGCCGCGGAACAGAGCCAAAACCAAGTTAGCGGAAGCCACAATAAGGTTGTGTATGCGCACCCTCTAAGGTATCATTCGACCCATGGAGACCCGAACCATGGAAAATCTCAAGAAGCGCAGAAATGTCTACATGGGGCAGGAATATCTGGATTTGGAAGCCATCGCCGTCAATGAACGCAAACGTACCGGCAGGGACATCCGTATCTCCGATTTAATCCGCAAAGCATGTCGCGACTACAAGGAAAATTACTGGCGTGATATTGTGCGTGAAGTGGCGAAAATTTGAGGCCTTCCGGGGATCAGATAAATATTTTATGATTTGCTTTCCTGCGAGGTAAGTCATGGTGAAGGAAGAGTCGAACCGGAATTACAAAGGCGGGTCATGGGACCTGCGTAAGAACGATCGCCGCCGCTACCAAGAGACGATCAGCTTTCCCGATCGGCGTCAGCAGCATCGCCGCGCCACTTCCCAGGACGAAGCCATGGACGCCGGGATCGATTTGACTTGGGTCAGCAAATCGCGCCTGGATGCTTAAACGGCTCCTCTTCCCTTCCCCGCTCCCCTACGCCGAAACCCATTACAAGTTCAAGCTGCCTTGGTCGCCGCTTTATCGGCCTTGGCCTGAGGTATTCCTCGACGGCCCCAGCTTCTGCGTTCCCGGTGTCAAGCCGGTCTTCTATCTCGTCATCAAGGATGGGGATCTCTTTCCGGTGCAGGTTCATGAAATCGAATTCCTGCTGCAATGGGAAGGCGGCAGCCGGAAACAAACGGTAAACCTGGACCTGCGCCCTACCGAAAACCTGCTCTTCCATCCCCTGGCGCTCGACTTCTCGGGCTGCACCGGGATGGTCACCGTGAACGGCAAGGTCCGGGTCGAGAAATCCGGCGGCCGCAGTCAGGATTTCCTCAACGCGAATTTTCCCGGTATCCCCCCTTCCCCGCTCCTTATCCGCTTCCTGGCCGCTCCGCTCCCCTACCCGGTCGATTGGCACGGAGGCGAGCTCCATTGCCATTCCGACTATTCCAACGACCCGGTCGAGTACGGCGCCCCCCTGAATGTCCTGCAGGAAGCGGGAACCGCCTTAGGCATGGGGTACGTGGTGTGCACGGACCATTCCTACGATTTCTATTACAACCGCCGCCGCTACATGCAGCCCGTGGATCCGGACGCGAATTTCCAGGCCTACCGCAGCGAGGCTCTGGCATTGAATCAAGGTCTCGTGACGGGACCCGGGGATGGAGGCAGGACCCTGGTCATTCCTGGGGAGGAGGTTTCCTGCGGAAACCACCTGGGCGAGAATGTCCATCTTTTGGTGGCTGGGCATCCCGACTTCCTACCTGGGCATGGCGACGGGGGGCGACGCTGGTTCAATAACCGACCTGACCTGCGCGTCGAAGAAGTCTTGGAACGCATCGGCGCAACCCCGGCTTTCGCGGCCCATCCCCGTTCGCGCGTAGGCGGGCTCGAGCGGTTCATCTTCCGAAGGGGCATGTGGCATGAGCGCGATTTGCGGCCGAACCCGTCCATTCGCGGCGTAGACGGCTTGCAATTCTGGAACGGGAACCGGGGTACGGACTATACCGAGGGACGGCGATTCTGGGTCGATCAGCTTCTGGCCGGTAAGCGCATCTCCCCCATCGGCGCGAACGATGCCCACGGAGATCTCAACCGCTGCATCGGGGTCAAGACTCCCCTATTTTCGCTTTACCAGAACCGGAACCATGTCTATGGGAATGTCCGCACGGTCGTGCATGCGCCCGAGCGGACCGTGGCCGGAATCCAAAGCGGATTGGCCTCGGGCCGCCTGTTCCTCACCGATGGGCCATTCCTGGAGCTACAGGACTCAGATGGCCGGTTCCGTCTCCACGGTAAGAGCAATTCCGATTTCGGCGGCTTCACCAACGTGACCGTCTGGGCGGGTCAAAAGGGGGCCTCGCAGGAAACCGTTGTGGCGACCTGGAAGCTCGATGGTGGCGGGATGGATTTGGATGAAGCCTTAACCGTCCCCGCGGGTTCCGCATATCTCCGAGCCGAAGCGCAAACTTCCGGCAAGCGCCTGGCGCTTACCGCCCCCAGCTATCTCGAAACCTGATGCGAAGGTTAATAGCCCAGGGCTGACTTCCGCACGTGGGTGAGCGGCTTGTCTTCCGATTGCAGAATCTTACCCGATACCACTTCCGCGAACACGATTTCATGATCGCCCGGGGTCACCGAACTGCGGAATTCGCAGTCGAAAAACGCCAAGGCGTTCCCCAGCATGACGTTCCCCAGTTCGCTTCGCGTCCATTCCACTCCGGCGAAGGCATCCGTCCCTGGTGTGGGGCTCCAGAAGGGTTTCATCATGCCGCCATTCTTACCGCCCACCACATTGATGCCGAACCGGCCGGTGGATTTGATCAGGTCATAACAGGGACGCCCCGGGCGGATGGCGATGTTCAGCAACAGCGGGGAAAAGGAGGCCTGTTGAATCCAGGATCCGAGGTACCCTTCGTTCTTGGTTCCGTCCGTTGCCGTTACGATGAAAAGCCCGGAGGGGATTTTGCCGGCGGCGGCAGCGAGTTCGGAGATCTCTTCCATGCAGTTCCTCTATTCCCCTGCCCTGACCGGACCGGATTTTATGGCCGAAGCAAAAATATCAACCGTAAATCAAATTCCGCCAAGCTATGTGTTTTCCTGCGGTATGGGCGCGCGGAAATATCCCGATTGGAGCGCATTTAGGAGTTGCCCACAATACCCAAATAGGGCATGAAATCCGGATTTTTTTACTAAATTAACCCACTGGACGAGGAAGACACCGTAAATAAGAACTGGCGCCGATCAACCGCCTTTCAATATCCTTCCGATAGCCAATATCATTAGGGTTCAAGTACGCCGGAGAAACATGGCAAGCACTAAGAAAGAGATGTCATCTGTGACCAAGGAAAAATTGGTCGAACTGCTGGAGAAGATGTTGGTCATCCGCAATTTTGAGGAAGCCAGCATCAAGGCCTACCAGCAGAAGAAAATCGCCGGCTTCCTCCACACCTATATCGGTCAGGAAGCGGTTGGCGTGGGCACCCTCGCCCATAAACTGCCCCAAGACAGCGTCGTCACCACCTATCGTTGCCATGGCCTTTCCCTGGCGCTCGGATTGCCCCCCAAGTCGGGCATGGCCGAACTCTTCGGAAAAGTCACCGGATGCGCCCGCGGCAAGGGCGGCTCCATGCATTTCTTCTCGAAGGAACACAACTTCCTGGGCGGCCACGGCATCGTGGGCGGCCAGTTCGGGGTGGGCATCGGTGCCGCCTTCAAATCCAATTACGACGAAGACAACGCCGTCAGCTTCATCTTTTTCGGCGACGGGGCCACGGTGCAAGGCACCTTGCACGAATCCCTGAACCTCGCCGCCCTCTGGGACCTCCCCGCCATTTTCATCTGCGAAGACAACCAATACGGCATGGGCACCGCCTGTACCCGGGCCATCGCGAACACGGACATCGCCTCCAAGGCCGAAGCTTACGGCATCAAGGGCCACACCCTCAACGGCATGGACCTGAACGAAGTCCATGAGCGCATGGGCGAAATCGTCAAAGAGGTGCGCGCCACCCGCCGCCCCGTGCTCATCCACATGAAGACTTACCGCTATTTCGGCCACTCGGTCTCGGACGCCGGCGCGTACCGCTCCAAGGAAGAAGTGGACAGCTGGAAGGCCAAGGATCCCATCCAGGTCATCAGCCGAGAACTTATCGACAGCAAGCGCATCAGCGAAGACGATTTCAAGGCCTTGCAGAAGAAAATCAAAGCCGACATCCAGGAAGCCGTGGACTTCGCGGACGAGAGCCCGGAACCGCCGGTGGATGAACTGACCCGCCACGTATACATGGATGAATTGGGGAACGACTGATGGCCGTCCTGGAAATGAAAGAGGCCATCAACCAGGCCCTTAAAGAAGAAATGACCCGTGATGAGAAGGTTTTCATCCTGGGCGAAGAAGTGGCGGAGTACAACGGCGCCTACAAGGTGACCAAGGGCCTGCTGGACCATTTCGGTCCCAAGCGCGTCATCGATACCCCCATTTCCGAATCCGGCTTCACCGGCCTGGCCGTGGGCGCCGCCATGATGGGCCTACGCCCCGTGGTCGAGTTCATGAGCTTCAACTTCTCGCTGGTGGCCATCGATCAGATCATCAGCAATGCCGCCAAGATGTACTACATGTCCGGCGGCCTCTATAACATCCCAATGGTGATGCGCGGCCCCAACGGCGCGGGCCCCCGGGTCTCGTCCCAGCATTCGCACAACATGGAATCGGTTTACGCCCACTTCCCCGGCCTGCGCGTCATGAGCCCGTCCAATCCGGCCGATGCCAAGGGCATGCTCAAGTCCGCCATCCGCTGCAATGATCCTGTCATCTTCCTCGAGAACGAACTGGC
>JAHFCH010000196.1 GCA_023249635.1 Fibrobacterota bacterium | reverse complement strand
ACCCTGCCCGATACCCTGGCCTGGAACGGATCGGATTCGCTTATGGTCAAGCCCACCCTCGCCAACCTCGCCGCCATCCAGGCCAGCCGCCAGCCGGACCTCAACTGGGTCTGGACCATGGCGGAATCGGAAGCGGATACGGCCTGGCGCGAGGGCGGATTGATGCTCAAAGGAGCTACGACGGGGGGGGATTTCACCGTCAAGCTCTGCCTAGACAACAATGGCCCCCAGATTTGCCACGTCGCCCTGGTGCGCCTCAAGATTCCCGTTGGCATGGCGGTACGCACGCTCCGGCGCGCCGCGGATGCGACGTCGGCGTGGGACGCCGCGGGCCGGAGGCGTTCTAAAAGCGTTTTCGCGATCCATATCACAAATGTATTCCTGGGATCCGCCCAGCCTTCGCCAAAAAATCCGTAACTCCCCAATGTAACGGCCCCTCCGTGCGGGGCCAAATCCGCCCCGCGCATACGTCCGCAAGCCCCGACCGGGGCGCCGGCGGCTACGTATCATTCCTGTCGCATCCGCATTCAAGGGGCCGTCAACATGTCATACCCGCATTCCCGCGCCGGCGCGCCGGTTTTGTTATTCAGCTTGGCTCTGGCTTTGGCCGCCCGGGCCGATGAGGATTATTCCCAATGGGCGCATAGCCGGGAGCTGTGGACCAACACGTCCCCGGATGGCGCCTACGTAACATCCACGGTACGGCGCTTTCCGGTGCTGGTGCGGCTCGACTCCACGCGCTTCCCTTTCTCGGAGGCGAGGGGCAAAGGCGAAGATCTGCGCTTCACCAATCTCGCAGGCAAGCGGCTACCGCACCAAATCGAACGCTGGGACTCGACCGGCGCGCGCGCCGAGATCTGGGTGCTCGCCGATTCCATCGTAGGCAACGGCTACAACAAATCCTTACGCATGCTGTGGGGCAAATCCGACGCGGCCGACAGCTCCAACGGCGCGGGCGTTTTCGATAGCAGCGAAGGATGGACGGCGGTATGGCACCTGGGCGGGGCCGATACCCTGGCGCGGCCCAACGCCGTAGCCGGTGGGAACCCGGCGACGCCCAAGAACTACGACGGCGATGAATCCCGGGCCGGAGCCATCGGCTGGGCCGACAGCCTGGACGGCGCCCCCCAAGGCGACTACCTGGACCTGGGGCCGGGCTATGCGGATTTCAGCAAAGGCCTCACCTTTTCCGTATGGGCGCGTCCGGACGCGGCCGCCTTCTGGGCCCGCATTCTCGATATGGGCAACGGGCAGGGGCAGGACAACTTCGTGCTCCAGCGGCATCTTTCCGATGAGAACCTCATCTGGGACCAGTACAATGGCACGGCGGGCAATACCCGCGTGGAAGCGAAGCAAGTGTTGGCGCTCGGCGTTTGGCAGCTGTTCACGGTGAGCGTGGCCAACAAGGTCTGCAACATTTACAAGAACGGGGCCCTGGTCGCGACGGGCACCCAGCACGACACGATCGCCATCGCGGCCAAGACCACCAACTTCATCGGAAAATCCAATTGGCCGGGAAACAGCTATTACCGGGGCGGTATCGACGAACCGCGCCTGAGCCGCGTGGCCCGCAACGCCGATTGGGTCAAACTCGAATACGCGAACCAGCGCGCCGATCAGACATTGCTGCTGTACTCCGCGCCCGCACCCGTGTGCGCGGCCCGCTTCGCAGCGCCCAAGGACACCGTGCTTCCCGAAGGTTCGCCCCTGGTTTTGGCGGGCATCGCCGATTGCGCCGATAGCTACGGATGGGAAGTGATCTCGGGGCCCGCGCCGCGCATCCTCGATCCCGAGCGCAAGGATTTGCAATTGGTCCTGCCCCGCGCGACCAAGGACTACGCCCTCCGCTACCGTTTCACGGCCAATTACCCCACCTCGGTCGCCTCCGCCGAAGTAGTCGTATCGGTCCTGGAAGCCATTCCCGATCCCGCCTTTACCATGCCGGCCAACTTCACCTGGAACGGCAAGGACTCGGTCCTGATCACGCCGAAGCTTTCCAACCTGGCCGCCATCAAGGCCAGCCGCGACTCCGTTCTCAATTGGTCGTGGAGCCTGGTGGACATGGAAACGGATACGGCGTGGCGCGACAATGCTCTGCTGCTGCAAGCGGCGCATGCCAGCGGCGTGCTCAAGCTGGCTTTATGCCTCGACAACAACGGGCCGGTAACGTGCAAGAGCATGGCGATTACCGTCGAGGCTTCCAGCGGTTTGCCGTCCGCCCATTCCACGCGTTCGGATGCGACCCGCGTCCGCGGCTATGACGCCCGGGGACGCTCCTTGGGCGCGGGCAGTCCGCACGGTACGTGGTGGCGCGCGCTCCCGGTATTTGGGTTTTTCCGGTAGCCGCCTCCAATCCCTCCAGCTCCGCGGCACGCCAAGCGACCGCGCGGCGCGGACCGCCGAAAACCGTTCCTCGAATTGACCCTGGCTTAACTGCTTGAACGCAGCGCGGTGCGGACATCCGGCCGCGCCGCTCCCTATCATTCTAGCAGCAAGAACGGTAAGGGTTTCCGTGAACGCATTCCGCATCCTCCAGTCCTCCGCGCGCAAGGCGTTGCTGGGCTTCGCCATGGCCGCGCTGACGTACGCGCCGCTGCATGCCGCCGAGGATCTCGCCCAATGGGGCCATGCCGCCGATCTCTATTTCGATACTTCGCCCAACGGCGCCGCCGTCGCCAACAACGTGCGCGATTTTCCCGTACTCATCCGCCTACGCAGCGGCAACTTCAGCTTTTCCCAGGCCTTGAAGAACGGGCAGGATGTGCGCTTCGCCAAGACCGACGGCAAGCAGATGGCTTACGAGATCGAGCGTTGGGATTCGGCCGGCAAAGCGGCGGATATCTGGGTGCGCGTGGATACCGTGCCGGGCAGCTACCAAGGCGTATTCGCGCATATGTATTGGGGCAAGGCCGGGTCGCCGGATCATAGCGACGGCAACGCGGTATTCAATCCCGCCATCGGGTTCGAAGACGTATGGCATATGACGGCGACGGGAAGCAACCAGCGGCCCAATTCCGTGGCCGGAAAATTCGCGGCCACGCCTTTCCGGTACCAATCGGAAAAGACCAAGGAAGGCGCGGTGGGCCGTTGCGATAGCCTCGACGGGGTGACCGACGGCGACTATTTGCAAATCGGGGACGGCTATACCGAGTTCGCCGTCGGATTGACCATGTCCATCTGGGCCTATCCCGCCCGCAATACCGTCTGGTCACGCCTCATTGACCTTGGCAACGGGGCGGGGTTGGACAATATCTATATGGCGCGCCGCGACAACTCCCAGGATCTGAGCTTCAGCCTGTGGTCGAGCGGCCTCAAGCAGGCCGAGTTGATCGCCTCGGGCGTGCTGTATCCCAACCAATGGGGATTGTACACGGTAACGGTGTCGGGCAAGAATGCCAAGATCTACCGCAACGGAGCGCTGGTGGCTTCGGACGTCCTGCCCGTGGGCGTGAGCAACCTGCGTCGCGCGTATAATTACATCGGCCGCTCCAACTGGTCCGGGGACGAGTACTTCGCCGGCAAGATCGATGAAGTGCAATTGCACGATGTGGCCCGCAGCGCCGATTGGATCAAGCTCGCCTACGCCAACCAGAAGGCGAGCCAGTCCCTGGTCTACTTCACGCCCCCGCCCACCTTCTGCGCCACCCAGAAATTCGCCGTGCCAGCCGATACCACCTTGCCCGAGGGTACCGCGGTGGAATTGTACGGCATCGCCGATTGCGCGAACTCATTCCAATGGTCCGCGCTTTCGGGGCCGGCCCCGAAAATCCTCGATCCCGAGGTCAAGGTGCTGCAAGTGACCCTCCCCCGTATCAGCCAGGATACCTCCATCCTCTACCGCTTCACGGCAACTTACGGCTCTTCGGCCAAGACCAAGGATGTATTGATCAAAATCAAGGAGAGCATCCCGGATCCGGTCTTCGGCTTTTCCGCGGTGGTCTGGAACGGCAGGGATTCGTTGCTGTTGAAGCCCATCATGGCCAATCTGGCGGAGGTCACGGCCAGCCGCGAACCCAACCTGGCCTATAGCTGGACCGTAAGCGGGCTGCCTGCCGATACCGCCTGGCGCAAGGACGGGCTGATGCTGAAGTCGGCGGTCGGGAACGGGAACCTGGTGGTGAACCTGTGCCTGAGCAACAACGGTCCCTCGGTATGCCGTAACGTATCGGTTACGGTGGACCACTCCGTTTCCCTGGCCGCATCCGCGCCCGCGGCCACGGTAGCCAAGCCCGCCCGCCCCAAACGCGACGCCCGGGGACGCTTCGCCCCCCGTCTCAGGTCCCTACCCGCGTTTCCTGCACGTCCGGCGCCGTGACGACCGGTTCATCGTTGTTCGTATAGTAATACCCGTAGCGCGCGTAATAATTCTCGTCCGCAGGCGAGCGGCGTATGCCGTTCACGGCGGAAACCAGGGGCACTTCGCGCTCCAAGAAGGGCTCCAGGGCCCGCGTGGCTTCGCGCGCCGATACCTGGCCGGAACGCAGCACGTAAAACACTCCGTTGGCCATGGCCGCGATGTTGAGCGGATCGGCCGTCACGATTACGGGCGGGCCGTCGATGATGACCACCTCGAAGGAGGCGCGCATCAGCTTCAGGTAATAATCCATGGGCGCGCGGTAGGCCGCCTCGGTGGCCGACTCGTCGTAATGCCCCTTGGGCATCAGCGAGAGGCCGGCTTGCACGGTGGGCAATTCCATGCCATGGGCGCGCCGTCCGAATTCCGGATCCACGCCGCCGCGTAACAGATCAATCAGGCCCCGTTGGGGCCCATATCCGAACACGCGTTCCTGGCGGCCATGGCGGAAATCGGCATCGATGAGCAAAGTGCGGCGGCCGCGGCGGGCGAAGCCCACGGCCAAGTTGGCGGCCACGGTGGATTTGCCTTCGTTGGGCTGGGTGCTGGCGACGAGGATGCATAAGGCTCCCCGTCCCGGATCCCCGCCGTAACGGTGCTCGAGCTCCACGCGCAGGGCGCGGTAGGCCTCGACATCGGCGGGCCCCGGAAGACGACCGTGGTGCAGCAGGCAATCATCGATGGGATGCCCGCCTGACGACTTGGACGCGATGCGGCGCGCGCGTCCGCCCATGTGGAACAGGGATCCGATCACCTTCACCTTGAGCATGCGCTCGGCGTCATCCTTGGTCCATATGCGCGGGAACAGGATCTGGGCCATAAGGACGAAGATGAAACAGGGGAAAATCGCGAAGGCGAAGGCCGCGGCGGAAAAGACCAGGCGGCTGCGCAGGCTGGGGGCTTCGTACAGCGGGGGCCGGGCCGCGTCCATGATATTCACTTCGAACATGGTGGGGCCGGCGCCGAGCTTGGCGTGATCGTATTCCGATTGCAGGTTCTCCAAAGCCTTGGCCGCATTGTCGCGATCGGCCGCCAGCCGCTGGGATTCGATGGTCAGGCCCATATCCCCGCCGCCGCCGGGCAGGCTGCGCGCGATCTCGCCTCCGGCCTGGGCCAGACGCGCATGATAGACGCCGCGGGTTTCATCGGCCAGGCGCGATACCGCCGGGTACATGGCGGCCATTTCCCCGTCCACTTCCTGCACCATGGGATGGCTGGGATTGTATTGCGAGGACAAGGAGATTTTCTTGCGCTCCAGCTCGGTCAGGCGGGCGCGCAGGGCTTCGGCGCGTTGCACGCCCTGGCCGGAGAGCAAAGCCAACGCTTCGTTGACCCACAAGGTGCGGGCTTCGGCGCTATCGTCCATGCCCGGGCGGCCCGCCAGCGTCTGCGCCAGGCGATCGAGATTGGATTCGATCTGGGCCTTCTGCGTCTGCGCGGTAGCGAGGGCATAAGGGTTGCCCTCCTTCACCGCCATGCGGGCCTGGTTCTTGTCGAAGAATGCGGCCAGGCGTTCCTGCGACTTGTCGAGGGTGGCGCGCGCGGCCGCGAGGCTTTCCTTCAGCTTGCCCTGCACATCCTCATCCTGGTTTTCGCTGGCGCCGGTATAGGCCTGGATGAAATCGGCGGTCAGGTGGTTGACCACTTCCGCCACCAGATAAGGATCCCGATCCTGCAGCTGTACCGAATAGTTGACGGCCACCTGTCCCTTGTCCAGGGGCATCACCTTGAGCCGTTCCGCGAAATAGGCCAGCGCCTCATCCGGCGTACGGAAAAGCATGTCCACCTGGAAGCCGCGGGAGAGCTCGAGCAAGGGAGCGGGAAAGGCGATGCGCCCTCCCGGAATCGCCACCGCGTTTTCGCTATCGGCGCGGGATTCGGAAAAGACCTGGTAATTGCGGCTGCCCCAAGGCCTGAATTCCACCTTCACGCGGCGCTCGCCGGGGAACCCGAAACGGTAGCGCCCGGCCGGAGTGCGATCCGAGTAGGTGAGCTTTTCAATCACGTGCTTGCGGAAAATCTCCTTGGTCGTCACCTGCATGCGCAAGCCCATCTCATCGATGGTGCGCATCAGCACTTTTTGCGACTGGAACAGGCGCACCACCGATTCGGCCTCGCCCATGGATACGTCGCGCACGGTGGAATTGGGCGCCCCTCCGGTCACGCGCGGAAAGCGCAGGTACGCCGTACTCACGTAGGTCTTGGGGATATCGTAGCAGGCCAGGAAGATGGCCGCCGGTATCCCTATCAAGGCCCACACGGCCAGGAGTCGCCACTTCCTGAGCCACAGAATGTGCAACAGGGTGGACGGTGTCGAAATCTTGCTTTTCGGGTTCAGGAAGGCCTCGAGGTCGAGACCGCGCTCCCGCCGCTGCGAATCCATGGCGCGCTCCGGGTTTGTTTTCCATAGAATGAAAATTTTTGCGACAGGTCCGGACAGCTTTTAGTTTAGGGTATCACTTCAACCGCGGGAGGCCCTCGGTGGCTACTCGATACTCCGTTTTTCCGCTTCTGATTCTCTTGCTTTGCGGCGCTTGGGAATTACCCGCGCGCGGCGAGGCCAAGGAAAGATCCGTCCCCCGCGAAGAATTCCTGGCCGGGGACGCCGTGCGCGTCTCGGTTCCGGCCGATACCGGCTCCGTGCTCAAAGGGGTCTACCCCATCGATGGTCAGGGGATGGCCGATTTGCCCATTGCGGGCAAGGTGGTGGTGGCGGGAAAGACCCGCGCCAACTTAGAGCAATACCTGGAGGGACTATGGGCCCCCCTGCTGAAGGATGCCCACGTGCAGGCCACGCCGGCCATCCGCGTGGCCATCCTGGGCAACGTGAAATTCCCGGGATACTATTATCCTTCGCCGGACGCGGTCATCTTCGACGCCATCAACATGGCGGGGGGACCGTTGCAACCGTGGAAGATCGAGAAGACCGAGCATATCCGCGGGCGCAGCACCATCAACGGTAAGCTGGTGGATTTCATCAGCCGGAGCATGACCTTGCGCGAAGCGGGCATCCTCTCCGGAGACGAGATTCTGCTGCCGGTCCCGGAACGCATATCCATGAAAGAAGCCATTCCGCTCATCGGCACGGCGCTGGCCATCGTATTGAACGCGATGACCATCTATTTCCTGACCGTGGATCGCGCCGCGGCGCATAGCAGCAATTAGCCGGGTGGGCTAAGGCTATTGGGGCCGCAGCGGTTGCGAAGGCTGGGAAGACTGTGAAGGCTGCAAAGGCTGTGAATGCAATGCGCGACCGCGCAGGTCGCGCAAGTTGCCCCGCAGGTCCCGGGCCGCCGGGCTTCCCGATTCCATTCCCATCCAGGCGGACCAGGAAGAGCTATGCCGCGCGTTCCGGCCGGAGGGTTCGCGCACCCGCGTACCGTCCGTGATGACTTCGAAGCGGGTAAAGGCGGGATTGGCGGCGCCGGGAGCCTGCGAGCTGACCCGCATCCCCTGCTTGAGGATGTTTATGCCCGCGCCGAAGAGGTTCATGCCCTCGTTCGCGAACCGGATGGAGAAGGACGTGTTTTTCGCGAGCGCGGTATCGGCATCGGGGAGGCGGAGGCCCACGGTATAGCCGCCCTCGGGAAGGTTGGCGGGCAGCGAGAACCGATAGGCGCGGCTGATTTCCGTACCGCCCATCCACAATCGCGGATCCTCGGGCAGGACGGCGACGATGTTGGCGGGGCCAGAGAGGGTGACTTCCACGGGGCGGGGATTGAACAGCTCCCCGAAGCCCTGGTTCCGCAGGGTGAATTCCAGCCGCAAGATACCGCCCGGTTTCACGCTGTCCGGCAAGCGCGCCGAGGACAACACGAAACGGTAGCCCAGGCTGCGGGCGATGCTGTCGTAGCAGCCTTCCGTCTTCCAACGTTGGATCACGTCCGGATGGTAATCGCGGTTGAGATGATCGATATGCAAGGTCGCCATCTCCGCCAAGGCGTTGGCGCAGGCGCCTTTGGCGTCGGTAGCGCAGGTCTCGCCGCCGTAGGGCGTGAACATCGACTCCCCGCCGATGAAGGTCAACTCGCGCGCGCGCGGCCACCCGTTCGAAATATCCTTATAGGTGCCCACGTCGTCGCTGCCGGAAAGAAAGCAATCGTTGAAGTGCCCCACCCGCGCCACCCGGCTGCGGTCGAAGGCTTGCGCCGGTTTCAGGGCCTGGGCATCGGAGGTGGCATTGCCCCCGAACAACACCCGCTTCAAGCGGGGATAGCGTACGTACACCATGCGATCGGGCGGCAGCGAATCCAGAATGGCGAAGAGGATGTCGGTTTCATCCTTGGTATTGTCCAAGCCATTGGAAGAAGAATGCCATTCTCCCCAACCCCCGATGAATCCGGGATCGATCAGATCGATCACGTCTTTGTTCTTCTTCCACAGCGGCGCCAGTTGGGCGATCTGCTGCATGACGATGGCCTTGGGCGCATCGCAGCCGTAGATGGCAGTGCATCCCGCCTCCGGACCGTCGTTGTAGGCCACCCGCGGGATGAGTTTGACGCCCGCCAGGCGGGCCTGATCGCAGGCGTGCTGGAAGCGGTCCAGGAAAGCCTTGTCGAAAGGCGCGGCGCGGAAGGCATCGGCGCGCAGCTTATAGAAAAGGAGGGTGTTCCCGTCCTTACGCACGTCGAAGTCGTTGTTCGCCTGCATTTCGCGGTAGCGGTAGAAGCCCCGTTCGGGATTGGGGAAGTCTTCGGAAGTAGGCGTGAAGGTAAGGGTCTTGAGGGCGGGCTCCGGGGCCTGCGCCCGGGCCGGGAACGGTGTGAGGAGCAGGGATAGGGAGGCGGAGAAGGCCACGCCGAGCATGGCCGGCGCGGACGCGCGCAACGAACGCAAGTTTCGAAATGCTTCCCCCATGGCAGCAATGTAGCGCATGGGCCGCGCCTGCGCCAGGCACATTCGGGGCCGCAGGGGTCCGTAGCTTACGCGATCATGGCGAACGCGGTTTCCACCCGTTCCCGCAGCACCCCGAAGGCGAATTCATTTTCGGCCAGGGCGCGGCTGGCCTCGCCCATGCGGGCCCGGCGCTCTGGGTCGGCCAGCAGGGTTTCGATGGCGGCCGCCCAGGCTTCGGCATCGGCCTTATACGGCACCAGGATGCCGTTGCCATCATTGCGCACCGCCTCGCGTACCCCGCCTACATCGGTGGCGATAATCGGCAATCCGGTGGCGCAGGCTTCGGTCAGCACCATGCCCATATGTTCCTTGCGGGTAGGGAACACGAAGATATCCGCGCCGCGGTAGGCCTCCTGCAAGGCGCCCGGGGCGGCATGCCCCAGTCCGGAGAGATGCTCCACCCCTTGGGGCCATTCGCGTCCCTTGAGCGCGGGATCATTGGAGACGATGCGCAGGCGCGCCCGTCCCTGGAACCGGCGGAGGAACACGTCCAGCAGGAATTCCCCGCCCTTGCGCGCGAAATCATTGCCCACGAACAACAGCACCGGAACTTCCCGCGCGGCGCGCTCGACGGCGGGCGACCACTTTTCCAGGTCGATTCCCCCCGGTGCCACCAGGATGCGCCCGGGCTCGACGCCGAAGTCGTGCACCAGGGAGCGGGCGCACCAATGCGTGCGCGGCAGAAAGACGCGGGTACGGCGCACGCCCGGGCGGTAGGCCGGGGTCACCACTTTCGACTTGAAGCCGCACACCAGGGACGCGAAGGGGCCCGGGTCCGTGTCGCGGATAAGGCGGTAGGAAAGGATGTTGGTGGAATCGTGGGCGAGGATGGCGGGCAGGCCGGGATCGACTTCGCTCAGGGCCGGCAAGAGCTCGAAGCTTTGCACGAAGACCACATCGCTGGCGGGCGGCGGTTGGGCGCGCAGCTTATGGCGCAGGATGGAACTGCCGACATAGAGTCCGGCGGCGCGCTTCCAGGCGGGCACGTGGCCCCGCAAGCTGCCGTAGTCCTCTTCCTCCAGGAAAACGTAATGGGGACGGATATGCCTCATGCCGGCCACCACCTTCTGCAGCTGCCCCGAAAAGGTTTTGCCTCCCAGCACGCGGGAGAGCAGGAAGAGCACCCGTTCAGGCCGCATCGAGCACCCCTTGGGCGCTGACCGCCGGCCGGATATCCGGGGAAGGCGCCGGCACCTGCCTCAGCACGCGCCCGTAGAAATCGAAGAGGCGGCGGAAATAGCGATCGGGAGTGAACTCGGCGGCGGCGCGGATGCGGCCCGCCATCCCCAGGCTCTTGCGTAAGACCGGGTCCCCCATCAGGCGATCGAGCCGGGCCGCGAGATCATCCACGTCCCCGGCCCGGAAAAGCAAGCCGTCCACGCCGTCGGCGATGACGGTGGGGATGCCTTCCAGATCGGATCCGATGCGCGGCTTGGAACACATCATGGCCTCGAGCAGCACGCGCCCCATGGCCTCGGTGCGCGAAGGCAGTACGAAGATGCCGCAGGCGCCCATATGCGCGGGCATTTCCGAGGGCAATACCGGCGGTTGGTGGAAGATGGCGGGATGCCCGCCCATGGCCTCTTCCATGTCACGCATATCGGGATACCATCCCAGGATCTTGAGCTTCCATCCGGGATGCCGCGGCGCCACGCGCTTGAAGGCCTCGATGAGCAGATCCACGCCTTTGAGGCGGAAGGGGAAACCCACGAAGAGGACCACTTTTTCCTCGCCGCGATCGGAGAAGGGTTCCAGGTCCACGAAGTCGAAAAAATGCTCGACCACGGGAGTGCGGATGCGGCGCTGGAACCGGCGCAGTTGGGAAGGGAAAAGCGTCTTGATGCCATCGGAGCGCGCAAGCGTGAATCCCACCAGGCGCGGATAAAGCCAACGCTTGCATGCCAGTACCAGGGCGGATCCGCCTTCCAGGTAATTGGCGTAGGAATCGTAGACGCCGTTCACTTCGGGAGCGAAGCGGGCGCCGGCCAAGCGCGCGACCAGCAGGCCAATCAGGCCCGATCGCAAGGGATCATAGGCCACCACCAGGTCCCAGCGTTCGCCGCCCCAGCGGGCCGCGAGGCCCAGGCGGATGCCGTAGAGCACGTACTTGAGATGCATCCAGGGCTTCCAGAAGGCGCCGCGCCGGTAGCGCAGCGCGGTCAACTCGAAGCGGCCGATGGGGTAACGTCCCGGTTTCGCCAAGGAGGTGACGATGCGTCCGTCGAAACGCTCCGACAGGCGCTCCATGCGCTTGCGCAGGGTGGTGGGGATTTCCCACAGGGGTCCGGGAAGGATGACCAGCAGACGGCTACGCATGGCTCACCGCCGCGAGGGCGCCCACAGGGTGATGCGCTCCCCGCGGAGGAAGCGCGCCCATGCGGCCAGGATGGCGGCATTGACCTGGGCGAAAAAGAACGGGACCTTGACCAAGGCGTTGCCGCGCGCGGCCGGCACGGCGAACCCGATTACGGCCAGGCCCCAGAAGGCCAGTTGCAGCAAGGCCATCACCTGGGCCGCGGGCTCCCCCTCCGCCAAACCCACCGCGGTGGCGGGTATCAGCATGATCATGAAGAACGGGGCCAGCCAACGCATGAGCTTATGGCTGAGAAGCTGGAAGGAAAAGAATCCGAAGCGGCGGAAATCCAGCAGCTCCAGGTTGGCGAAGAAAGCGCTGAGTCCGCGCACCAGGGTGCGCACCTTGCGCTGGTACTCGCTTTGCCCGCGCTTGATATCGCGGTAATACCCGATGACGTGGTCGTCCGAGACCGCCAGGTAGCCTTTGCGCACGCAATTGAGCACGGTATTGAAATCGGAAGGGAGGTTTTCGGCCCAGGGCAGGCAAACCTCGCGACGCGCGGCGAAGAACGATCCGGACATACCCACCAGTCCGCGCACCCCGGATTCCAGGCGGCGCAGCAGCATCTCGTAACGCACGTACAGGCCTTCTCCCGAGGGGCGGC
>JAHFCH010000195.1 GCA_023249635.1 Fibrobacterota bacterium | reverse complement strand
GAGGCGCGCGATCTCGAATTTCTGCGCCAAGCTGTTCTCGAGCAGGCGGACAAGTTGGGCTTCGGAGAAGACTTCGCGCACCGAGAAGAAATCCAGGGCTTCGTCGTAATGGCGGCCGCCCAGGAGGATGGCGTTCTTGCAATACTCGACCGCGGCGGCGCGCAACTGGCGCACCGGTTCGCTGGCCACGTAACGGATATCGGCCAAGGCGGCGACCGGGGTGCTGAACACGCCCAGGCGGTTCTTGCCGCCCGCGAAGTTGATGCCCTGCTTGTTGGAGACGATGACGTCGCTCTGGGCCATGAGGGTGGTGGGCGCCTGCACGAAGCGGATGCCGCGGTAGACCAGGGAGGCGGCCAGGCCGCCGATGTTGAGGACCACGCCGCCGCCGAAGTTCACGACCACGGAGGATTTGGTCACCCCGCGTTCGAACAGTTGCTCGCAGAGGAATTCCAGGTTCGCCATCTTCTTCTCGCCCTCGCCTTCGGCGATGAGGAGGATTTCGGGAGCGAAATGCGGGGCCAGGGATTGCAGGAGCGAGGCCCCGTGCATGTGGAATACGCGTTGGTCGGAGATGATGAAAACGCGATCCGGGTTGAGCCCCAAAAGCAGGGCCGGCAGGCGATCGATGGCGCCGGCGCCGAAATGGATGGGCATCTCGCCGGTCAGGGGCGAGATCCAGGTGCGCACCCCATCAGCCGTGAGGGAAAGCCCGGGCACGGAAACGGTCTCGGTGCCGGGGGCAGTCTCCGGCAAGGAAGCGTGCAGATCGTGGTTTTTCATCGGTTTACTAGTTTAATGTACTCTTGGGCCTGTATTTAGGGAAACGGTTTTTCCCCGACTTTGGGGCATTCCGTCCACACCACGAGAAGAGTGATTTCATAGGTGTCCATGGGCCATAAAAAGTGAAAAACCTAAGTCTTACCTATTGCACCAATGTGCATCCGCTGGGGGATTGGGAGTCCTGGAGCGGGATTATCGGCCGGTTCGGGCCCGCGGTGCGCGATGGGTTGGGATGGCCGGAAATGCCGCTGGGGCTCTGGTTCCCGGCATCGTTGGTGGAAGAGATGAACCGGGACCCGCGGGGATCCCGCGAGCGTCTGAAAAACCTGTTGGCGGCGCAAAAGCTGTCCGCCTTTACCTGCAACGCTTTCCCCTACGGCAATTTCCACGACAAGTCGGTCAAGACCAAGGTTTATAAACCCGATTGGACCACGCCGGAGCGCTTGGCTTACACGGTGGCCTGCGCGCGGTTGCTCTCCGCGGTGTTGCCGGCGGGATCCGAAGGCTCGGTATCGACCCTGCCCTTGGGTTGGCGCATAGGCTGGAGCGAAGACCATTCGCGGCAAGCGGCGGACAACCTGTGCGCCTTCGCGAAAGAGGCGCGCGCGCTGGAAGAGATGGATGGACGCACGCTGCGCCTGGGACTGGAGCCCGAGCCGGGTTGCGCCATCGAGACCATAGGCCAAGTGCTGACCTTCTGGTCGGAACATCTGCGGCCCGCGGCCCAGCGCCACGGCCTTACCCAGACGGATCTCTCCCGCTTTCTGGGTATCTGCTACGATACCTGCCATCAGGCGGTGCAGTTCGAGGATCCCATCGACGTTTTGGATCGGCTGCGCGTTAACGATATCCCCGTGGTCAAGATGCAACTCTCCAGCGCGCTGGAGTTCCGGCCCGATCCGGATCGCGCGTCCCTGGATCTGCGCCGCGCCTTCGTGGAAGAACGCTTCTTGCACCAGACCCGGATCAAGACCCCCGACGGGATCATCTCCTTCGACGATTTGCCTGAAGCCCTGGACTCGGCCCCGGCCGAGCTGTGGGCGCGGCCCTGGCGTACCCATTTCCATCTGCCCATCGGGGCCAAGGCCATGCTGAACTCCGAGGCCGTCGGCACCACGCGGGACGATATGCTCAAGGCCTATGCCCACGCGGTGGCCAAGCGCCAATGCCGCCACTTCGAAGTCGAGACCTATACCTGGAGCGTTCTGCCCGAGGCCCACCGCCCCGCGGACGATGCCGCCCTGGCGCGTTGCCTGACCGAAGAGATCCGCTTCATCGAGGCGCATACCCCCGTAGGGATGCCCATCAACGGGGTCGCGAGGAAGGATGCCGCCTGATGCTGCATAAAACCGTCGTGCTGAACGTGGTGGGCCTGACCCGATCGTTGATCGGCCCCAGCACCCCGCGCATCCGGAAATTCCTGACCGAGGGTTGGAGCGCGCCTTTGCAGGAGATCTTCCCCGCCGTCACCTGCTCCAGCCAGGCCGCCATGCTCACGGGGAAACCCCCGGCCGGTAACGGCGTGGTCGGCAACGGTTGGTATTTCAAGGACCTGGCCGAAGTCGGGTTCTGGAAGCAGAACAACAGCATCATCCAGGGCGAGAAGGTTTACGAGGCCCTCAAGCGGAAGCACCCGGAGTTCACCTGCGCCAAGCTGTTCTGGTGGTACAACATGTATGCGGACGTGGATTGGAGCGTGACGCCGCGCCCGCATTATCCCGCCGACGGACGCAAGGTGTTCGACGTGTACACGCATCCCGCCGAGATCCATGATTACATGGTCAAAGAGCTGGGGCCGTTCCCGTTCTTCGAGTTCTGGGGGCCGGGCTCCGGCATCGGCTCGTCGCAGTGGATCGCGAAATGCGCCAAATGGATTTATGAACGCAAGCGCCCGACCTTGAGCCTGGTGTACCTTCCCCACCTCGACTACGGCCTGCAGCGCTTCGGTCCAGGGGCGCCGGAACTGCGCAAGGAGTTGGAGGCCATCGACGGCGTGGTGGGCGATCTGATCGACTTCTACCGGGAACGCAAGACGCGCATCCTGATCGTTTCGGAATACGGTATCTCCAAGGTTACCCGGCATACCCATCCCAACCGCATCCTGCGCCAGGCGGGATTGCTGGAGATACGCCCCAGCGTCACCTGGGAGATGCTGGACGCGGGCGCCAGCCAGGCCTTCGCGGTCTCCGATCACCAGATTTGCCACATCTACGTGAAGGACAAGGCGCGCATTCCCGAAGTGGCGGCCTTGTTCGCAAAGGAGCCGGGCCAGAAAGCCGTCCTCTTCGGCGAGGCCATCGCCAAGGCCGGCCTGGATCACGAGCGCAGCGGCGACGTGATCCTGATGGCGGAGCCGGACAATTGGTACACGTACTATTACTGGCTGGACGATCGCAAGGCGCCGGACTTCGCCCGCTGCGTGGATATCCACCGCAAGCCCGGGTACGATCCGGCCGAGCTGTTCCTCGATCCCGATCTGCGCAGCCCCAAGGTCAAGCTGGGCCTGACCCTGCTCAAGAAGAAACTGGGCTTCCGTTATTACATGGACGTGATCCCGCTGAAGCCGGAACTGGTGCAAGGCAGCCACGGCACCCCGGCAGGCAATCCCGAGGAGGCCGCTTTGGCCATCTCCGAAGTCATGAGCTTGAAGCCGGAAGCGCCGACCTTGCCGATGACGGGCGTCCGCGATCTCATCGCCGCCCACGTGGAAGCGGAGGCGGAGTGAACGCCAAAGCGCTGCTTTCCCTGGTCCGGATCCCGACGATATTTTCTTCCATGTCAAATGCCTACGCGGGTTATTGGATCGCCACCACCTTGGGTGGCGCCGCAGGGGTCGCGTTGCCTGGGGGATTCCCGCCGCGCCTGTTCGCCGGTATCGCGGCCGCAGGGCTGTTCATCATGGCGGGCATGGCCCTGAATGACGTGGCCGACAAGGACGTGGACGCCCGGGAGCGGCCCGAACGCCCCATCCCCTCTGGCGCGATCTCCTTGGCAACCGCCTGGGCGCTGAGCCTGGGGATGATGGCCTTGGGGCTGGCCCTCTTGGCCGCTGCGCATCCGCTTTCGGCCTGCGTGGGCCTGGCGCTGTGCGCGGCCATCTTCGCCTACAATTTCCTGCTCAAGGGCGGACCCCTGGGGCCCGCCGCCATGGGCCTGTGCCGCGCCCTCAACCTGCTCACCGGCATGTCCCTGGCCTGGAACGGGGTACCTTCCGCGTTACCCCGGACGGCTTGGCTGGCGTTGTTCTCCCTGTGGGCCTATATCGCCCTGGTCACCTACCTGGCCCGCGACGAGGTGGGCGGAAATAGCCAACGCCGCGCCAAACTGTACCTGGGCGGATTGGGTGTGTGGTTCGGGGGATGGGCGGTCACCGCCATCGTCTGGTACCGGGCCGAGCACCTGCTGGCGCTGGCCTGGCTGGCCCTGGCGCTGCTATTGCGATCGCCCCTGAAAAACCTGGCCACCGATCCTTCGCCGAAGCATACCGGCAAGATGGTCGGGATGATGCTGCGCTTCGTCCCCCTGGTAGACGTACTGGGAATGCTCGCCAATGGGGTGCCTTGGCCGCATGCCGTCGCAGGGGTGTTGTGGATACTCCCGGCGTACGTGGTGGCGAGGTGGTTCTATAGTACTTGAGAGAAGATTGGTTCGGGAATCATAGGCGGGAATGAAACCAGCAGCGTCATAAGCGCGATCTCGTCGGGCGTCGGGCGCGAAGAAAATGCATGAATTGGTTTTGGATCACCGGCATTTTCTTAGCGCACTCGCAGTACGGAAAAAGATTTACGCCCGACGCCCGACGCCAAACGCTGTGCTAATTAGGAGCTGAAACCTTCCGAAGCAACCACGCATTCTCTCGAACCGATCTTCATCCTCACTCCACCACCTTCGCATACAACAGTTCATCCGCCACCACCCCATCCTTCAACGCGCTTCGCTTGAGTACTGCTTCGCAGACGTAGCCGCATTTCTCCAACACGCGCATGGAGGCGGGATTCCATTCCAACACCATGGCATGCAGGCGGCGCAGGCCGAAGTGGGGAAAGGCGTAGGCGGTGAAGGCCTCCAAGGCCGAGGTCATCAGGCCGCGGCCCCAATAAGCTTCGCCCAGCCAATAGCCGATCTCGGCGGAGCCCGCGCGTATGTCCTGCCCCGGAGTGATGCCGATGCCCCCGGCGATGACGGTCGCCGGCTTGGACTTGGCGTCGCGGCCCTGCGCCGGCACGCAGACGGCGAAATGGCGGCAGGGTAACTGCAGGGTTACCGCCTTGATCCATATGCGGGCATCCTTCTTCTTATAAGGATGCGGGAAAGCGTCCACCAGGTTCCGCCAGATGGCGCGGTTGTCAGCCAGGAGCGCCAGGGCTTCGGCATCCGCCGCTTTCCAGGGACGGATCTCGCCGCCCGCGAAGGGAATGGGCATCGCCTCAAAATACTTAAAGGTCCCCTGAAGAATCGCAAATAACCCTGTTGGATGCGAAGTAGGGTATTCCCCTAATGCCCGGGGATAACTTTACCGATGATGATCATGCGCGGGTAACGGGGATGGCATTTTCCCCGCGTACGGGGCAAGCCCCCGCTAATATCCCTGGCTTGCCGGTACGCCGCGTGTGAGCTTCGACACGCGTTTCCCGTCTCCGCGAATATATTCCCTTCATCACTAAAGTTTTGAATCCGCCCCGCCGAAAATTGATAATGGAACAGGGAGGCATTTAATGCGCATCGACACTAAGAACATCGTGAAACTGGCTTCGGCCCTCACCGCTGCAGCGCTTCTGGGCGCTTGCGGTAAGGCGAATTCGCCGGTTGCGGCCAACGGCAATCCGGACAAGGAAATCAACGCCACGGTCAAGTCCACCATCCTTTTGGGTAAGGTCGGCGTGCTCAGCAAGAGCAACACCATCAACCTCACCAAGCTCATCCTCACGGCCGTCTCCAGCGCCACGCCGCCGGACACCGTGCGCGACACCTCCACCGTGTCGGGTAACGCTGCGGTCACCGTGCTCCGCACCCTGACCCTGGCTCCACTGCGCAACTGGACCTTGAACGCCAAGTCCCTGGACTCCAAGGATTCCATCATCCACGAGGGCGCCAGCTCGGCCTTCTTCGTCAAGCCGGCCGACACCGCCGCCGTGACCTTGAACCTCACCTCCAAGTTCGCCATGTACCAGGCCAACTTCAACACCCTGCCGGACAGCATCAGCTCCAGCGTCTCGGGCACCGGCAAGGACAAGCTGAACCTGAACCGCGTGGTGCTGCTCATCGATGGCGTCATCAAGGCCGACTCCATCCTGGCTTCCGGCTACTTCTCCGGCAATCAGAACGTCTCCGTCTTCTTCGACTACATCACCCCCGGCTCGCACACGGTGACCTTGGAAGCCTACGGCGTGCTGCACTACTTCACCGGCAAGCTCTACAGCGGCGCCTCGACCTTCACCTCCACTACCGGTGTCGACCAGACCCAGGCGGTGACCTTGAACTGGGTTGGCCCGACCACGGGCACCGGCAAGCTGACCGTGACCTTGGGTAAGGTGGGCAAAGTGACCGTGAACGGCACGCTGCCCGGCACCGTCATCCAATAAATCCGAAAGCCCTTCCAGAGGGCCTTCCCGGTCCTCGTTCCCCAAGCACCCCTGCCCAAAAGGCGGGGGTGCTTGTGTTTTGGGGGGCCGGGCCCGTCCAGTACCGCAAACATCCCGAATGATTTGACTTCCACCGGACTGGGCGAGGCCGGGATCCTGCACCGATAATGGATTCCATGAGGGGGACCGGGTGCCCTTCAGGAGATTCCACAAATGATAGACGACCTCTCCAACGAGAACAATCTGGTGCAACGCCGCGAGGACAAGCGCACCCTGGCGAAAATGCGCAGCAAGCTGGCCACTTCGGGCCAGGTAGCGCGCAAGCTGGACGTGCCCGTGCCCAAGCAGAAGAAGGGCGTGCGCATCTGGCCCTTCGTCGTCGGCCTGGGATTGATGTTGGCGGGGATGAATTTCGCCGTGCGCACCCAGCACGATCGCAACGCCTCCCTGGCCCTGGGGGGCAAGAGCAGCGTCATGCTGGCGCCTCCCGCGGGAGCCACCCTGGACGAACGCGCCCGCTTCTGGTGCTACGCCACCTACGATTACGACAAGCTGAAACTGCGCTTTAAGCTGCCCAAGGGGGCGGTACTCGACAAGGCGGAAACCCGCCGGAACCTGGACAAACTCCTGGCCGAAGACCTGGGCAGCGAGGTCCGCACCGAGATCTTCGCCTATCAGCAGGCGCACCCCGATCCCATCCCCAAGGCGCCCGTAAAACCCGTCAAAAAAAAGTGATGGGATAGGGCCTTTTGACCCTCTCTTAACCTGAGTTTACATTGTTAACAACCCGGCCCCGCCGGGTTTTCTTTTTTCTAGCTTTTCCGCGCCAAGGAGCTTGAGGAAGGCCTTTGCTCTTAGTTTACATCGTTAACTTATTCCTGGGAATGGACTCCCGGGACAGGGGACGGATCGGATGTGTCTGGGCGCGCTAGGGAAGGCGACGGCGATGGCGGCGGTAATCGCGGCGGCATCGGCCGCCCGGCCGTTCGCGGCCGAGTCCCTGCGCTTCACGGGTAACCTGCATGATACGGCCTTCGCCCCGGGCGCGGGGGTGCGGGCCGAGGTCCTGGAAACCGGCGATACCGCGGCCGTAACGGCCGGCGTCCCCTTCCAACTCAAGCTGCCCCGGGATACCCTGTGGAACCTGTGCTTCAGCGCCGCCAAGGCCGCGCCGGCCCTCGCGACCGGCGACAGCGCCAAGGCGGGTCACGGCGAACCGGCCGCTCCTGCCCGCGTGGAGAAATGCTTCGAGATCCGCTACCTGGGGAACGATTCCGCCTTTGCCGCCGACATCGGCGAGCAGCCCGCGGTTTTGGTGGCGGCCCCGGAAGCCGCCGTGGCCGAGGCGTCGGCGGGTGCCGATACGGTGGAAGGCGATACCGCCGTTTCCCAATACAAATCCGAGGAGGCCGTGCAGCTCAAAAAGGTGCTGGTGCGCGCCCAACGCGCGCCCAAGCGGTCGCTGGGCAAGTCCACGGTTTCGGCGAAGCTTATCAAGCGCATGCCCGGCCTGGCCGAGGCGGACGTGATCCGCTCCATCCAGGCGCTGCCGGGAGTGGTGGCCAGCTCGGACTTCTCCACCAAGATTTACGTGCGCGGCGGGGGATCGGATCAGAACCTGATCCTGCTGGACAAGGCCGTGGTGTATTCGCCGGTGCATTTTTTCGGCCTGTTTTCCACCTTCCTGGTGGAAGGCATAGATGAGGTGAATTTCTACAAGGGCGGCTTCCCGCCCGAGTACGGCAACCGGCTTTCTTCCGTGCTCGACATCAAATCGCGCGAAGGGGGCAAGGACACCGTCAATACCGTGTTCAAGGGCTCGTCGGTAAAGATCAGCACCTTCGCCTCGCAACTGCACACCGAAGGGCACCAAGGCCCGTTGCGCTGGCTGGTGGCGGGGCGGCGCACCTATATCGACGAGGTGCTGAGCGCCTTACGCGACCAGGGTTTGACCGATCTCGATCTGAACTATTTCTTCTACGATTTCCAGGGCAACGTGCATTACGACCTGGCCAAGGACAAGGGCATGATGCTTTCCTGGTACAATGGCCGCGACATATTGGATTTCACGCCGTTCAAGGTGGAGTGGGGCAATACCGTCATCCCCTTCAATTACGATGGGCCCGTGGATGAACATCTCACCACCCACGTGACCGCCTCGTACAGCCATTTCAGCCAGAAGTTCGGACTGGAGAATATTTTCGGGTTCTACAACCGCATCCTCACCGCCACCTACAAGCAGTCGATGGAGTATTCCGGCATCGACGCCCACCGCCTCACCGCCGGCATCGATCTCAACCTGATGCAGACCATCTTCCGCAATGATCAGATCATCGCGAAGATCTCGCTGCGCGACGCCACCCTATACGGGCTCAACAGCCTGTTCATGCAGGACAAGTGGACAGACGGGAATGCGGAGTTGACTACGGGCGTGCGCGCGACGCATTCGACCACGCTGGATGAGCCGGGCATCGAACCGCGTATCTCCCTCAAGTACAAGCTGCCCCACAACCAGAGCCTGGACTACCATATCGGCTTCTACCAGCAGTACATAAACTCCATCCAGTTCCAGGATCAGGAAAACCTTAACGAGTTCTATTATCCCGCCAAGAAGGTTTCCACCCAGACCGTGAACCCCACTTCCTCCCTGCTGTTCTCTGCCGGCTACGGCGTCGATCATGTGTTGGAGAAATGGGATTTCACCCTGGAAGGTTATTACAAGACCTTGAATCACCTCTCAGTATTCGCCCCCAATGACGTTCCCGATTCCATCCTGCTCGATACGAAACGGGATTTGGGGGATCTGTTCCGCGAAGCGAACGGATACAGCTACGGCTTCGAGGCATCCATCCGCAAGCCCGAAGGCACGCTCTTCGGCGGCTTCTCCTATTCCAACGGCACTGCGGTCATCCGCGAGGATTCCCACAAGGAACAGCCGTTCTTCCCCAGCTGGCATCAGCCCAACAGCTTCAAAGCCGATCTGGCTTTCAATTTCACCGGCAAGGACGGACTGCTCATCAAACGCAGCAACAAGTATCTGCGGATTTCCAGCCAGATGAAATACGCTACGGGCCTGCCCTACACGGAGTATACAGGCTACATGGATGGGCATTTGCTCGATCAGAACCAGGGGCAGGAAGCGGGCGGGCCTAATCCCGAATACAGGCAAAACCTGAACCTGCTGCGCGGCAACCGCAATGCCGCCTTCGTGCCGGCCTATTTCCGCTGGGACCTGAAGCCCATCGACTGGGGCAAGGAAGGCAAATGGAATTTCTCCTGGACCATCCTCAACATCACCAACCACAAGAACATCTTCTTCTACACCTATAACCGGCAGGCCAATCCCCCCGAGCGCATCGAGATCACCCAGTTCCCTAACTTCCCATTCCTGGTGAACTATGAATACTTCTTCTAAGCGCTTCCCGTCGTTCCGCGGCGGCGCGGCGCTGTTGGGGCTCATCCTCGCGGCCTGCATCCAGGGCCCGTGGGATTATTACCCGGACGATTCCCCGCCCTTCCGCGGGGCGTTCGTATCGGGCTACGTGTTGGCCGGAAAACCGCTGGAGCATATCTGCTTCGAGCGCGTGTTGGACATCGCGGAGGAAAGGACCCAGGCCTTCGCCTGGTACGACAGCGCTTCAGTAACGGTTTCCGGGCCGTTCTCGGGAACTTCCCGGACGGTGACACTGACGGCCATGCCCGATATGCCCAATTGCTTTTTGGGGGATACGGGATTGCGGGCCGAGCGCGGATCGGAATACGCCTTGACGGCGGATTTCAAGTGGGACAGCGCCGGGCATACCGTGGTCTCCCACGTGGTGGGCCGCGCGCAGGTACCGCACGAGTTCTCCATCCACCGCACCGCGGCCGCGCCCACCTTCGCCAAGACCGGCGGCATCCCGAACAACATTTTCGATCTCGCCTTCCTCACGACCCTGCCGCCCAATGTGCGCGATACCCTGCTTGCCGAATACGGCGACACGTTGGGCAAGATCCGCAACGATTCCGTGGCCCTGCGGAAATACATCCTGGCCAACGGCGCCAAGATGCAGAACCGGCTGAAACAATTGATGGAAGGGGAATACTTCGAGTACCATGAAGGCGATACCCTCTATTACCTCAACGGCGTGCTCAACACGCTCTCCCACTATTTCAGCGCCGACCGCACCCCGGACGTACAGGCGGTGCTCATCTCCCAACGCTTCGAGCGGACCAGCTCGCGGCCGGAAACGCGCTTCGATTCACCGTTGGGCTTCAAGCCCGATTCGGGCGAGTATTATTTCCCCGGGGAAATCCGGCGCCTGTTGATCTACCCGGAAGCCAAGAGCAACAAGGGTTGGAGCTTGCTGGATAGCATGGGGGTGGTGAATACCTGGTTCCACACCCAGCGCAATCGCCTGTACTTCTACGGCATGGAACGGGCCTACTACCAGTACAACGCCACGGCGACGCAGGTGCAGGGCGGCGGCGGTCCCGAGGACGGCGATCCGCGCATCAAGGTGAAATACAACGTGGTGGGCGGAGAGGGATTCTTCGTGGGCGGCATCCCCGATTCCTTCGACATTTACATCCGCACCGATTCCCTGACCAAGTCCTACCCGCTGCCCGCCGCTCATGCTTTCCGCTGCCGCAAGGAGGGTTGGTTCGACGACAAGGATTGCCGCGAATATTATCCGGTCTATTGCCGCGAGAAGAATTGGTCGCCGGCCGATTGCCTGCCGCAAGCCTACCAGGTGTGCACGGCCCCGGATAGCGCCGACAGCGCCGCCGTCGCCATGTGCGACACCCTCTCCGCCCCTTCGCTCAAGAACGCGGAGACCGCGAAGCGCATGGCAACGCAATTCTGCGTCGAGAAGGGGTTCCCGGCCCTGGCCGCCTGCGATGAAGCGCGCGCGGATTGCCTGAACACCCCGGGGCGCAATAGCTGCAAGGATGCCCTGTGGGATTATTGCCTCGACCGGCTTTGGAAACCCGATCAATGCGGAGCGGGCTTGGCCTCGTATTGCCATGACAAGCCCCGGCTCTCGGAAACCCTATGCCGCCATGCGGACGCCTGGTGCGCCGCCCACGCGGATTCGCCTTTATGCAAGTGACGCCAGTGAAGGAAGGAAGCATCCCCATGTCGCATTCCGAATACCCTACCCGCGCCCGGGGCCTCGCCCCCGTGGCCGGGACCGTAGCCATCATCGCCGCGGCGTTGTGCGCCCTGCCCAGCGCACCGCGCGCCCAGGATGCCGAAGCGGCTTCGGCGGCGCGCCTCGAAAGCGACCTGCAGAAAGCCCGCGCCGATATCGACAAGGCCAAGAAGGAAGCGGCCAAGGCCGACGGTGAGATCCGCAAGACGGATTCCCTGGCGCGGGAGGAAAGCGCGCGCGCCACCGCCTCGGAAGACCGGGCCGCCAAGGATCGGGAGCGCCGGGAGAAGGAGAACGCGGCCCTGCAGGCGCGCATCCAGGAGACCCAGGGCAAGGTGAACCAGGAGCGGGCCGGATTGGGCCGCTGGCAGAACACGGAAGACGAGATCAAGGCCCGCCAGAAGCGCCTGTCCCAGGTGCTGGCCGGCTACTGCGACTCCCTGGCCAAACGCATCAACGCGGCCCCGCCCTGGGATCGCGAAGCGCGCATCGATCGCGTGCTTTCCCTCAAGAAGGATTTGGAAGCCGGCTCGGCGACCGTGGACGAAGGCTTCGCGCGACTAAACGCCGTGATCAAGGAGGAGGTCAAGAGCGGAGACGAGATCGCCCTGCTCAACAAGCCGGTGACGCGCAAGAACGGCGACGTCGTGAACGCGCAGATGCTCAAGGTCGGCAACCAGTGGCTCGTGTACATGGACGAGGAAGGCAAGCGTTTCGGCGTACTGGAACGTAACGCCGCAGGCGGCTGGGACTGGCGCGAGGATCCCGGCTTCGAGCAGAAGAACCGCATCAAGAGCGCCATCGAAGTCAAAGGCGC
>JAHFCH010000321.1 GCA_023249635.1 Fibrobacterota bacterium | reverse complement strand
GAACCCGCTCTGGAACGGCACCGCATCCACGATCTGGAAGCGGTTCATGGCGCGGTTGCCCTGCCAATGGATCCCGCCTTCGTTGTACACCTGGCTGTGGTAGGGCTTCCCGAACAAATCCGGCGTGGCCCAGGCGAAGGCGAAATAATCCTCCGAGCCGGTGCCGAACCAGGAAGGATACTTCTCCCCGTCCACGTAGAATTTCTCGTCGCCTTCGCCCCACCAGTAATCGCCTGGTGAGGATTTGGGGTCTACGCTATCGTTCGGCTTGTAAAGATGCAGGCCGAAGCCCAGGAAGCGGCCGCGCCCCGTGGTCTTGAGCACGGTATAGTCGGGCCAGCGATCCTTGCGCGGGGATTGGAAAGCGTTGCGGTTCCATTTGGCGTGGAAGCGGGCGAAGTCCGCGATCGGCCGCGTGAGCGGGGCATGGGTGATGGCGGCGGCGAAGGTGCGGGGCTTGCTTCCGTCGTTGCGGATCACCATGCGGGCGCCTGCGAAGGGCATATACCAGTAGGCGTACATCCATCCGTCCTCGCCGGCGCCCGTCGGAAGGGATCGATAGGGATCGAGACCGCAGGGGGTGCCGAAGAAATCCCCCACGGGCGCCCACACCGAAGGTTTGCTTTCCCCGTCCCAGGCGATGCTGATGGCCAGTTCCCGCATGGCGGCCCACCCCTCGGCCTTGGTGGCCAGGCCGTCGATGCGCATGCGGATACCGGTGATGGCGCCGGGGCCGGACGCGTCCAGCAGCAGGGAGGCCTGGCCCGCGCCTACGGTATGCAGCGAGGAATCGGTAACCTGGCCGCTACGGTGATCGGCGGGGTCCGCGCCCAGACCTTGCGAGAAATACCGGTCCAGATTATCCAGGGCGGCCTTGTCGGCCGCACCCAGGTTGCGGCTGAAGGCGGGCACCTCGGTACCCTTGGGGAAGGCGGTGGCTTCCACGTAGTAGTAGGAGTTCCAGTCGTCGTAGGCCACCACTTTCAGGGAGGTCTGGAAGGGGATGGGATAGTTGAACGACATCCCGCCCGCGACAACGTAAGAGAGGGAAGGGTGGTTGAAAGGCGCCTGGGAGGCGTTGAAGTAATCCCCCCAGGCCATATCGACAGCCGGCGCCGCGGCCCCATCGAGGAAGATTTTCACATGGGCCGTATTCTTGGTGGCGCCGTTGAGGCGCCAAAAGCATCCGGGCCCGGACATCTCGGCCAATACCCAGCCCCCGTCTTCGTTCTTCCTTAGGGTGGCGCAGCAATCGCCGTTGGCGCCCCAATTGGCATAGACATCGGTGACGGGATTATAGGTCGCGGCCCGGTCTTGCGAGGAAAACACGACGACCTTTTCGACGATCTCCGGCAGCAGGGCGAGGCGCTCCAGATCTTTCATGCGCGCGACGAGTTCGGGATAGGTGTAGGCGGCGGCCTGCGAGAGAACGGTGCCGAGCAGAAGTGCGCTCCATTTCATGGTACCTTTGACCGCGCCTCCCAACGCCCCTTTCAGCGCGTCCGTCACGGTACGCCATCCGCGTCAAGGCGGCGTCCGCCGGCGTCATTTTCCCTGCCGCGGTCCGTGAACACCATCCGCGAGCGCCGCAAACCGGCGGCGGCCCCGGTGCCGGGGCCGCGCGCCGGCCGCTTCGCGCCCAGGGCAGTGGGCGAGATTCCGTCGACGCTTACATCCTGGACCACTCCGGTGCCGTTGTAGAAATTGATCCCGAAACGGCCGGAGAGGATGGGATTGGGATCGGTATAGTTCATCACCGGTTGCGCGCTGTAGTTTAGCCATACCTTGATGTCGCTCCCGCGGGCGGAAACCTTTACGTGGTACGGCTGCCCTTCGTTGATGGGTGTAGCGAAGGTTTTCAGATCGGGGCGGCCCGGCGACCATAGTTTCAGCAATCCTGCGCGGTCCACGTTGAGCACATAGCCCTTGCCGGCGTCGTCGTTCATGCGGAAAGCCAAGGAGGCCGCGTTGGCGGTAAAGAATTCCAGTTCGCCCTCGTAGGTGAAGTCCCCGCCTTGCTTGTCGTTGAGGGAGAAAAGATCGCCGCTCCCCGAGCCGATGCGGCCGTTGGCGCTGTCCTTGAAGCTTCCCTTCACGTCGGTCCATGTGCCGCCCAGGCTGCTGTGGAAGCCTTGTGGCGTATGCGAAGGCCAGATGGAATTGAGCCGGTGCACCATAAGGGAATCTACCCTCACTGACCCCCGATCGCAACGGATGGCGGTAGCCAAACCGCTGGTGTTGACGCAACTTGTCAACGAAATCTCGCCGTCATTTCCGAAAGCTTCGATGGAAGCGACGTCGATGAGCAGTTCAATCTTGACGCGCGAAACCGGTTCCGCGTATATGCCCTTGTCGTTTCCGATCGCCAGGGATTGCTTCGCGAAGGTGATGGTATTGCCGCGCACGGTAATGGCCCCCGCGGCCGCGCCATCACTGCCGTTGCTGAGGGTGAGCCAGGCTTCAATATGCAGCGGGGCGCTGGAAGTATCCAGGGGCAGGCCGGCCTTGGCCGCCAAAGTCGGCCCGGAAAAATCCCGGCTGGAGGCATGCAGAAGCTTGAGTTCGGCCACGGGATTGCGGCATACCCGCAGGGTATCCCCGATGTTACGCAGGGTCATCACGGCCGGGAAGCTGGTCTGCTGGCTGAAGGGCATGTTGGGATAGAACTTGTTGCCGTCGGCCCGCATCCAGGCGGTTTGGATGCGGCGGCCGTCTGCGGAAGGTACGTCGTGCCAGGATTGGGTGGCGTAGAAGGCGTTGCCCCAGTCGAGGCGCCGCATCCGCGTCTTGGGGGTGAAGGCCTTGCCGTCGAAGTCGCCCACCCGATAGCTTCCGTCCCCGTTCATCAATACCCAATGCAAGGGGCCCTTGCCGTCGGCGGCCAGGCGGAACATATCCGGGCATTCGTAATAGCCCGCGCTGAAGCTTTCTTCCTTCCACGTCAGCAGGTTGTCCGAGGTGAAGAAGAAATAGCCTCCCGGCCCGGACAACACCATCACCCATTTGCCGGTTTCTTTGTGGAAGAACACCTGGGGATCACGTTCCCCGTGGGACAACACGGGGTTGCCGGGATACTTGGTCCAAGTGCGGCCGTGATCGTTGCTGTAGGAAACGCATTGATCCTTATTGTTCCAACTGGCCCAGAACGCGACCAGTACCGGATCCTTTCCCGAGGCCAAACCCGAAACGTTAAACGTGTCCACCACGATGGTCCCCGATTGTACGGGACCGAACTTGTCGTCCTCCCAAAATGCCGGCTTGAGTTCTTCCCAATGCACCATATCCTTGCTGACCGCATGGATCCAGCAATGGGCCCAACGCTGGGCGAAGTAATGCCATTCCCCGGCGTAGTACACCAGACCGTTCGCGTCATTGAGCCAGCCTTCCTCGCGCTGCCCGGGCTGCAGCTTATGGTAGGTCCATTGGCGCGCGGTAAAATGGACTTGCGGCCGAAAGGCTTCGTGGTACAACTCATCCGCGGCGGATACAGGAATGGACAAGGCGAATGCGGCGACGACGATGGTTTGCAAATTCATGGTTTCCCCCACAGAAACGGACAATTCGGAACGGCTTATCGGGCGCGCCCATTCAAGGCGCGTCCCTTGAACGCCGGCACATGCTCTCCCGGACCT
>JAHFCH010000018.1 GCA_023249635.1 Fibrobacterota bacterium | reverse complement strand
AAGGCCTGGGCCACCGCCACCAGATCTACGCTTTCCGCGCGCAAGGGCGCGCGTTCGGCGGCGGCGGCCGCGTACAGCATGCCGGGTCCGCGCGCGGCAGCGGAGATCTGCGGCGCGCTGGCATCCGTAGCGATCACCTGGGGGAAGCGCAGGGACAGGGCGCGGGTGGCTTGGCCGGATCCGGCTCCGCATTCCCATACAGTGCCGCGATTGCGTGGGAGGCCGGCCAGAAAGTCGAACAGCGAATCGGGATACCCGGGACGGGCGATGGCGTATCCCGCCGCATGCCCGGAGAAATGATCCTTGAAGCCCGGCGCGCTCTCGGCGCTCTCCGCGCTCAGGCGCGCTCCCGCCCCAGGAAATGCCGCGCGCGGGCCAGGGAGGCTACGGTGAGCGATTCGGTGAGCTCGCCTTCCATGGCCATGCGCCAGGCTTCTTCGAAGGGAACGCGGCGTACGGCAATCTGCTCGGTGGCATCGAACTCCTGCGCCCCCTGTGTCAATCCGCGGGCGAGGAAAAGATGGCCGGTTTCGTCGGTGCAGGAGTTGGAAAGCTCGAGAGTGCCCAGGTAGTCCCAGCGGGCCGCGGTGCAGCCCGTCTCCTCGCGCAATTCCCGTGCGGCGGCTTCGGCCGGGGCTTCCTTGCCGAGTACACAACCGCCTTCGGGCAATTCCCAGAAGTAGCGATCGAAGGGATAGCGATGCTGCCCCACCAGAATCACCTGGCCTTCATCATCAATGGGTACCACGGCTACGGCCAGGTTCTTGAAATGCACGGTGCCGTAGATGCCGGGGGAGCCGTCCGGGCGGAGCACGTCATCCTCGCGCACGCGGATCCAGGGATTGTCGTAGACTTCCCGGCGGCGTAGCCGGGTCCACGGGCCGATGCGGGCTTCCCCCCCGCCGGCAGGCTTATTATCGCCGGAAGAAACCGGCTTGGCTTCGCCATCCATGCCAGGGAAATATACTTCCGACCGGCACGCGCGCAGGAAAAGCAGGCAGGGCGCGGGGGGCGGTGCGGGAGGAGCCCGCAGCTATGGGGGTTTTCCAGGTGGGAGCCAAGGATTCCCGCGACATGGGCAGGGGCGCAGCGGCCGAAGTCTTGGCCGGGATGACTTGCGCTTTCGCGAAACCCGAAGTGGAAACGCAGATCGCGAACGGCAGCAAGGGGTCATCACCACTGCATTGCGGATCCGCGCTCAGGTTCATGTCGATACGGCCCTCGCAGGTCTTGCCCTTGTAAACGAAGGCAAGCTGGAGGGAATCGGTATCGCCTATCTTGGTGAAGTTCAGATCGGCGGTTTCGCCCTTGCCATTGCGGAATGTCGCCTGCTTGCAGGTATTCTTGACCACTTCCAAGGTGGTGTCGCCGTAGAAGATATCCGCCACGTCCGGTCCGAATATGTCCGCGGGACATATATCCGCCGCGACCTCGCCGACGATGGCGGTATCGGAAATCTTGTAGGTGGATTTGTAGCCATCCAGGCCAATGTCTATCGAATCGGCGTGGACGGGCTTGCACCCCGATTTTAGATCGGCGGGCAACGGTTCTACCGGATCGATCAGGGTCCAGGCCCCGACGATATCGGTCGAGGTTCCGCTGAAGACCTCGCCGCTGCAGTCCCCCGTGTACCAGATCCACAGCTTCCCGTCCCTGATCACGTAGTTGGAGGTGTCCTTCAAGGTATCGTAAACGAGGGCATCATTGGTATCGCAGCTGCTCTCGACGGATTGCGTGCTCAGTGTCTGCTTGGTCCGGTCGATGGCGAGCACCTTGGCCAGGTATTTCCCGTTGAAGGTGTATCCCAGGTCATCGCTCGCAGTGAGGACGATGAGCACCCTGGTCTCGGTCTCCTTCGCAGGTCGATAGGTCTCATCTTTGAACCCGTTCTTGGTGATTACCAGGGCCGTGACCGCGGCCGTTTTGGCGAGGGCCAGGATACGCGGCGCGGACTCCGGAGCGCCGGCCCCGCCGCGACCTTCCACCAGGGTGGCCTTCCACGCGAGGGTCAGCCCATCGATGCGCAGCCGCAGGAAGCGGACGCCGTTCCCCAGGCCCCGCGGGACCGCCAGCGTATTGCGGCCTTTGACGAGATCGGTTTCGGAGGATGCCAGCAGCCGATTGCCTTGCGGTCCGATCCATTCCAGCGCCGCGTGACCCCCTGCCGGAGCCTCGAGCAGGAGGGAACCGTTGCGATAGGCGAGGTTGAAGGCTTCGCCTCGGGGCTCGGTACGGCGTACGCCGATGCCGTCGGTGATATGGAAGTCGCCGTTGACGCCGGTGCTTACGCACTTGGCCGCATCGGTTTGCAGGCACACCTTGGCCAAGGGGAGGGGGGCGCCGACCTTGTCGACCACGAATCCCGAGATGTTCAAGGCGCCGGCCGGGTTGGCGGCCAGGGCCAGGAGGGCGAACAGGGGGAGAAGGGCTTTGACGGACATGTAATCTCCTTCCGAAAGCGCGCCGGTGGGATCGGTGGCGACTTTGCAAAGATGGCTAATTCCGCCCTTTTCCACCAAGGGATTTTGAGGCCGTAATCGGGGGAAGGGGGAGCGGTTACCGCGGTAGCGATTCCCCCGGGCCCAATCGTCCTATTGCCGGCGCACCTGCCTTGGCCGCCGTCGCGGTATTGTATTTTCGGTTCGCCCTCATCGCCGTATTGGAATAACGCTTGCCCAAGTTCTCCCTATCGCGCCTCCTGACCGCAATCGCGGCTTTATCCGGATTGGCCGCATTGGCGTCATTGTCGGGCTGTCTGTATACCACCCATCATTTCAACAATGGGCGGCTGTTGGAACCGGGCGAGACCGCCTTGACGCTGGGCGCCGGGCGCGCGCACTTCTATTCGGACCATTGCCCCGACTACTATGATCGTGTTTCCGTCGGCAATGGCGGGCAGGATAAATGCGTAGCGGGCTTCAAGAGCCCACCCGATACCGTGTCGCCCGACCTGGAGGATGTCGCCACGCCCAAGGTCAGCCTGGGCTATCGCCTGGGCATCCGCAAACAGTGGGGGCCCTTGACCGGCCTGGAGATGGGATGGGCGGTGGAGATGCCCACCAATCCCGCCACCCTGGAATTCGATCTCAAGGCCGGGCTCCCTATTCCCAAAGATTGGAAAGCCTCCCATTCGCTCTCCGCAGGCTGGGGCGTAGGCATGTGGGCGGACAATAGCTGGTTCCTGGAATACGCGGCCTCGCGTTCCTACGGTCCCCATGCGCTGTACGCCAATTACCGCTACACCTGGCTCGCGTCCCAACCGCAGGATCTGGACAGCTCTTTCAACGCATGGAAATTCGTCTCCCACAAGCGCCATGTGCAGCAGGCGGCTTTCGGTCTTTTCCTGCGCCTTCCCAAGATCGTCATCATCCCCGATTACGTGAGCCCGGAAGTGGTGGCTACCTTCCCGCTCATCGCGCCTTTTTCCCAGGTGGACAATCCCAGGTTGCCGGAATACCAGGTGAATTTCAATCTGGGCTTCGGATGGAACTTTTGATGCGCGCCGCCGCTGCGCTGTTGTGCCTATACGCGGCCGCCCGGGCGGCAGGCGCCCCGCCTGTTCCCGAGGGTATCCCACGGGATACGTCTCATACGGGTTACCAGGAATCCCCCTACGGGGTGGATTCGGCCCGAACCGATAGCGTCCCCGCTGTCCCCGCGTCTCGCGATACCGCCTCCGCCCCGCCCGGAAAAACCGCGAGCCCCGCGCCCGCCGATTCCGTCGACAATGCCCTCGAGCTCGATGAAAAATCCGTCCGCGCACGCAGTACCCGGGTCCATCGCCAAAAGGAGGTGAGCCGCATACGCCTGTCCCGGAAGGATATCCAACGCGTGGCCGCCGCCCAGGGCGATCCCCTCAAGGTGTTGGGCACCCTGCCGGGAGTCACCAACCAGAACGATCTGAGCGTACGTCCCTTCGTGCGCGGCGGCAAAGCCGAAGAGACCCAGATCTTATGGGACGGCGTGCCTTTGCTACAGCCCTATCATTTCGGCAGCGTGTACTCCATCTTCAATACCGAATCCCTGGAAAGCATGACGCTCTATAGCGGAGGCTTCCCCGTAGAGGCAGGCAATGCCCTTTCCGCCGCCCTGTTCATGGAGGCGCGGCCCGCTCCCCTCGACAGCCTCAGGTTCTATACCGATCTCTCCTTCCTGCGCGGCAGTACCTATGCCGGCGTCCCCCTGATCAAGAACAAGCTCGCGGTGTCGCTCTCCTGGCAAGCCTTCTGGTACGATTGGGTGGTGAACCGCGCCTACGATTTCGCGGATCTGGTGCAAAACGACAGCGCATTCTCGGCGCAGAAACAAGAGTTCCGGCGTTACCTGGAGCTGCCTAATTTCCGCGATCTGCAATTGGGTCTCAACTGGCGCATGAACGAAAAGGTGAACGCCGATTACGTGGGCCTGATTTCCCGTGACGGCTTCCATTCCCGCAATCCGGTTACGCGTTATTACCAGAACGGCCGCGAGGTATCCAGCCGCTGGTGGGAAAGCAACCAGGATCCCAACGACCCCGATAACCAGTGGACCGTGCGGCGCAGCCTGGACACCATCGCCAACGTCGCAGTGGACAACCAGGTGCATGGCCTGCATTTCCACTGGCGCCCGAACGAGAATTGGGAAGTGGAGCAGGGCCTGGCCTATCAGCGCCAGGGTTGGCATGTGAAATTCTCTGACGAAGTGAGTTGGCACGATTCCATCGCGCCCAACGGCGCCTATGTCGGCTATCGTACCTTCGGCCCCAGCGTGCGCCTGCTCGAATTGGAAAAGCAGGCTTTCGATTGGAATCTCAACGCCAAGTGGCAGGCGGCCTCGAATCACCTGGTGAAGCTGGGCCTGTTCCAATCGGTGCGCACCTTCGATTACCGGACCAAGCTGGAGCGCAGCATCTATGAGGTGATCGTGAACGGCAGCGTGGACGTAACCGACGGCTTGGGCTATCTCGATCCCAACGGCCTGCTCTGGCGCGAAGGCGACATCGGGGTTTCCGGGGACGTGGATTACCTATCCAGCCTGCCCAACCTCATCCGCTTCGACTACCAGGGTCATCAGGTGGGCTCCTACGCCGGCGGATATGCCTCGGATGAATGGTCCTTCGACGATAGCCATCGCGTTATGGCGGGAGTGCGCGCCGAATTGGATACCTGGTCGGGGCAGGCCTTCCTGAGCCCGCGGGTGGCCTACTACCAGGGCGTGGGCAAGAAGGATGAGTTGACGCTGGCTTCCGGCATCTATTCGCAATCGGATTTCCCCTTCAATCAGCGGGATGCGCAACCGGATTTGCGGCCGGAAAAGGCCTTCCATGCCAATGCCGAATGGACCCACCACTTTTCCAAGAACTACCGCATGGAATTCCAGGTGTACCAGAAGAACTATTACGATCTGGTCGTGCCGGTGATCCATAATACCGGGCGCATCGATTGGAACGGTCCCCTGGCCGGCAACCTGGATAGCGCCGATTTCGCCCGCATGGACCCGGCCGTACAGGCCATCATCCTCCAGCGCCTGGGCGAGAAGGACGTGGGTTACGTGAATGGGGGAGTGGGCAAGGCGGCCGGTGGGGAGCTTTCCATTTTCTACGACCCCGAGCCTTTTTGGAGCGGCTGGGTTTCAGCGGAGACGGGCTATTCCAAGCGGCGGGATTTCCCCGGGCAAACCACCTATGATTACCGCTACAGCCGGCCCTGGGCTTTCAACTGGGTCAATTATTTCCACATGCCAAGCAACTATGAGCTCTCCTTGCGGGGACGCTACGCCGCGGGCTTGCCCTATTCCGAATTCCGCATGCCGGGATTTCCGGGAGCCAACGCCGGGGGCGATACCCTGTTCTACCTCTCTCCGCGCAATTCCGCCCGTTACGCCCCCTACAACCGTTGGGACATACGCCTCTCCAAGGAATTCCGCGTATTTTCCCACCCCATGCAATCCTACATGGAAATCTGGAACGCATTCAACACCCCAAACTTCATCATGAAGGACCAGAAATCGCAGCAATGGAAGTTTTTCGACGCCAACTACCCCATCCCTATCCTCTTCATGGGGCTCAATTTCCGCTGGTAAGGCCCGCGCCGAAACAGGATCATGGATACCTTACGCCATGGGTCGTGTAATGCCATCTTTGTAGCTTACCCCGACCCATTCCGTGGAGGGAGATCTTGGCGGACGCCAGGGGCATACCGTGGCCGGCGCGTGGCCGGAGCATACGTAACCTATCTGTTACGGTGGCCGCCCTGTCACTGCTATGCGCGTTGGCGACGCCCGTCCTGGCCACCCGCGAGTACCGTCCCGGTCCCCAGGTCACCTTCCAATCCATCCCCCCTTACCGCATGATGGCGGGGGAGGCCATGCGCCTCCTCATCGCCCCGGACAGCGCATCGCCCCTCAACGGGGGCTTTCCCATCGATCAGGGAGGCTTCGCTGACCTGCCCTGGGTCGGGCGCTTCCAGGTTTCGGGTATGACTCCGGCCGAAGTCGAGGCGGCCCTCCTAAAGCGCCTGAAGGAAAAACTGAAAGGCGCCTCCTTGCGCGCCTTCCCGGCGTTCCGCATCGGATTCCTGGGGAGCTGGGCGCGGCCCGGTGAGCATTACCTGGCACCGGACGCTTCCATCTGGGATGCGGTCATATCCACCGGCGGTCCGGCCACGGGCGGCCTGGGCGTAGTGCAGATCATGCGCGGCAGCGATTTGATGTTGCAAGTGAACCTGAACAGCCCATTCGCCAAGGAGGCCACCCTGGCCGGGACCGGCATCCGTTCCGGCGATCTGTTCGTGATGCCCATGGTCGTTCCCGTTCCCGTGAAATCGGCCTGGGATTCGTTCAAGGAAGGGCTGATGGTTTCGACCCAGGTCCTCGCCATCATGGGAAGCCTGCTCTCCACCTACCTCACCTACGTGGTCCTCTCGGACCGCGGCAAGCTCTAGCTTCGGCTCATTGCACGGGCTGCACGAAGCCCGTGTTCCGCACGCAATTCTGCCAAGTCGTATCCGCCATCATCGAGGTGGCCTGGCCCTCGGGGCAGGTCTTGGGAGCGTTCACGTCGATGGACAAGGCCACGGCGTTCGTCGTGCAGTTCTTATCCGCATAGGTGAACACGGCCCGCAAGGAATCGGAGGCGACCGGAAAAGCGTACTTCCCGGGCTCGCCCTTGGAATTCTTGAAGCTGACCTCGCGGCAGCTATTCCCCGTGATCAGGGGATGCCCGTTAAGCCCGTCGAATGAGGCGGGGTTGAATACCACTTGGTTCCCCGGGCACAATTGCCGGTTGAGCCGGATGGTCACCGAGTCCGAACGCAAATCGATGTCCCAGCCGCCGCCCTCGGAAATGAAGAAGAGGTTCAGGACGCTGGTGACCACGGAATCCCTGCCCGGATCGCAACTGATCGGAAAGAGACCGGTCGGCAAATCGACCACTCCCTGGGTACGCCATTGCCCGAACAGGCCGTCCCCGGTCTTGGTCAACGCCACCCCCTGGCAATTGCCCGCCGGGAAATACCACATGTTGCCCTTGACCCATAAGGGGAGGGAAGCGTTCTGCTCGGTGGCCACCGGCAGCGCGCCGTTGCATTTGTTCTCGGTATACGAGTAATGCAGGATATGGTTCGCGGTATCCAGGGAAACGACCTTGGCATGGATGAGCCCGGAATAGCGGATGCCGGAATCGCCTTCGGCGGATAGCCGGATGACCACGCCCGTATCCAGGTCCTTGCGGGGACGGTAGGTGACGGATTGGAAGCCCGGCTTGCTGATGATCATCGCATGCAGATTGGCGGTGGCGGCGGCTTTCCCCAGGGCAGCGTAACGCACAGGGTACCCTGCTTCCCCGGTCGCCAGCGACACGGCGGTGGTGGTATAGCGGGTTCCCTGGGCCTCCAACGCGAAGAACACCAATCCCGGGCGCGATTCCCGGGCATCCAGCGCCACGGAGTTCTCTCCGGCCTTGAGGGACAGCAGACGATCGGGACCTAGGCTGCGGCCGGCCAGATCGCGGCGGGAAAGCCGCGCCGGCATGTTCATGGGCGCATCGATATGCAGTCGGCCGGAAGCCAATGCGAAGCGCAGCGGTGCCCGGGTGGCGGGCCGGGGATGTGAGCCAACGGTGGGGGAAAAGGCGGATTGCCCTTGGGCATTGGTCTGGGTGCATTGGCCGCCATCTTCCTGGAGGCAGATCTTGGCGCCGTCGATGGGCTTGCCCAGTTTATCGGTAACCGTGAAATCGACTTCCAGGGCGGCGGCCCGGGAAAGCAGGAACGCCAGGCAGAGGGCCGAAATCGGCGCGTGACCAACGGATAAGCTGCGGAATGCGGTGGACCGGATGGCCATGGCCCCTCCCTGGAAACGGACCCCTCCACTATAACACGGGGCGGGGAAGGGCGGGAATGCGTTTGGGTTACTTTAGGCTGCCTGGGCGCCATAGGGCCCGGGAATCAGAAAACGCGGGCTTTGGACCAATCCCCGGCGACGGGGAATCCCCGTTGCACGCTTACGGTGGCGGCTACGGTAGCGATGGCCCAATCTTCGGCGGGGATATCGAACGGATGACCGGCTTCTCCGGCCAACTCGCGCTGCTCGACCACGCTGTCGTAGAAGAAGGAAAGCGCCTGGATGAGATCGATGAGGGTGCGGGCGCAATAGCGGCCCGATTCGGCCTGCTCCTCGATGAAGGACTGGACCTGCCCCGGGCGCAAGAGCTCGGGACGGATGGCGTGGCGGGCGAGGAAAGGGGAGAGGGCGTTATGCCAGCGCTCGCGGCGGGCGGCGTCGATGCCGCGGCGTTCCAGGGCGGACGCGAGGCGGGCCAACCAGAAGGCGCCTTGCTCGGCTTCGACGAACTGCTGGGCTTGCTTGACTGCGGATGCGAAAGTGACCATGGCTGCCTCCCCGGTTCTCTTCAATGTCGTTAATTAGACGTCGCTCCCTGATGATTGGTATCACGCTTTTCCGCTTCATGTGATCGGGCTCACTTCGGGGGTGGCGAAGCTTCGCAAGGGCGTAGCGGATCGGGCGGAGGAGCGCGTCAGTGGCGGAATGGGAACAAATCGGACGATATTTGCGTGGGTCTTTATTGCGGGTTTGATCGTTACATCGGGATTCGGAAAACCGCCCCAGGCTTTGAGCGGGTCCGATTCGGCCGAGCTGGCCGGATTCAAGGATAGGCCCCCGCGCATCAACCTCATCCTCTCCGATTCGGGATTCCTCTTCGATACCCCGCAAGGCATCAAGCTGATTCCCCCGCCACCGGAACTGAAAGCCAAGGACGGGACCCTCGATGAAGGCAAAGCGCGCGCCTGGATCGTGCGCAATAAACGTTCTTTGCTCGGCTCCGATGCCAACCTGTTGGACACGCGGGATTCGGCCGAGATCAAACGCGAATTGGTCTTCAAGAATTTCGACGCTTACTGGAAACGCATCGAGGAGGAGAATGGCATGGCGGATCTCAAGCGTCGCTTGCGCAAGGCGCATGACATCGAGCATTCCTGGGTGCCCCATGCTTTTCCCTTGGCCAAGCTGACCGATTCGGCCATCGTATACATCCCGCCCTTCCAGTTCTTCATCCGCTTCTGATTTTCAGGGTTTCGACGCGCCTGTGGCGTCAAAACCTTTTCCGAACAGAAGTGTCGCGGCCTCCGCATTCCCAAAGGGTCCCGCCGCGCGCGACCGGCCCGTTCTCGCCGTCCCTCCTATCCGAATCGCCGCGGTCCCGCCTCCGCGGATGATTTCCCCCTTTGCCGGATCCATGGTAAGCCACTCATCCTTGTCCAGGTACACGGGACGGATGTTCAGCAGGGAGCGCCCGTCCGGAGCGGTGTAGGCATGGTAGGCCATGAACAGGGAATCGTGATCGCGGAAGAAGGATTGCCCGCCTTGGCCGGGATGGGCCGCATCGCCGGAGAGCAGTACTTCGTACGCGCTCTTTTCCATGGAGCCGCCATTGCGGGTGAGGAACGGGCCGGTGGGTTTTTGGGAGCGGCCGTAGACGACCTGGTAGGAGCTTTGCATGGCGGCGCAGCAGGTACCCCGTGAGCAGGTGTAGTAATACCACTTCCCGACCTTGATGAGGAAGGAAGCTTCGCCCAGATGATCGCTGATGAGGATGGGCTTGGCCGCATTGACGGGCCGCAGTCCCGTGGCGGGATCGATTTCGATTTGGCGCATGCCCACGGTGAAGGATCCGTAGTTGAGGAATTTCCGGCCGTCGCCATCCTGGAACAGGCAGGGGTCGATGACGTTCACGTTGCCGCTGCGCCCTTCGTTGCCCTTGGCCGAGTCGATGACCTTGCCGCGGTCCACCCATTTATAGGCGGGATCATCGGGGTTCAAGGTGGTATTGGTCGCGAGACCGATGCAGGAATGGAAATCCATCCAGGCCGAAACCGAGTAGTAGTAATAGAAGGTCCCATTCCAATAGGAAATGTCCCCGGCCCATAAGGCGGGTTTCTCCGGCGGCAGGATTTCCCTGTCCCACCAGGCCGGATTGGCGGCGAACACGCGCCCGCCATTGGTCCAATGCAGCCTATCCCGCGAGGTCTTGAAGCCACCGCCGGTCTGGTAAATGTAATAGACGCCCTTTTCCATGATGACGGCGGAAGGATCGTGGATGCCTACGCTGCCGGTAAGCGGATTGGACGCGTCGCCGCTGGCTTGCGCCTGGACGCTAATGTTGGCGGAGAGTAAAAACGGGAGAACGGGGAAGGCCCGGGAAACGCGCATGGCGATACCTCCTGAGCCCCAAGCCAATCTACCGGCCGCGGGAAACTCGGGCTGCCCGTTTGCGGAGAAAGCGTTTCCCGAAGGGATACGGGCCGGCGGAACGGAAGGTCCCGCCCCACCCCGGAGCGCATGGCCTTATATTTCGGATGGGGCCAAGCGATCGGGAGCATTGCCATGCGCAGTTCCTTCGCGTCGCGTTCCGGCCTTTTCCTTTCCTTCATCTTTCTCTTCGCTGCGCTCCCGCCACCCACCCCGGCACAGACCGGCAATCCCCTTACCGGCGATCTCGGTGTGCACGACCCCATGCTCCTGAAAGCCGGATCGACCTATTACCTGTTCCATACCGGCAATGGGGTCTCCATGAAGACCTCCCAGGATCGGATCGCTTGGCGTAACGCAGGCAAGGCCCTGGCGACGCCGCCGCTTTGGCATGCCGAGACCGTCCCCGGCTCCGGCGCGGGCCTGTGGGCCCCGGACGCGCATTTCCGCGATGGGCGGTTTTGGCTCTACTACGCCGTCTCCACCTTCGGTGCGCGCGTTTCCGCCATCGGCCTCGCCACCGCGCGCGAACTCAACGCAAGCTCCGGCGCGACCGCGTGGACCGATCAAGGCCTGGTCTGGAAAAGTTCCAACGCCACGGACTACAACGCCATCGATCCCAACGCTTTTATTGACGAGGCGGACGAAGCCGACCAAGACGGCTCCACCTGGCTGACCTTCGGCTCGTTCTGGAGCGGTATCAAACTCATCCGCCTCGATCGCGCCACCGGCAAGCCCGCCCCTGGCGCCGTTACCCTCGCCCTCGCCTCCCACCCCTCCGGCATCGAAGCTCCCTTCCTGTTCCGCCATGGCCCCTGGTACTTCCTCTTCGTCTCCTTCGACCTCTGCTGCAAAGGCGCCGCCTCCACCTACAATATCCGCGTCGGCCGCGCAGCCAAAGTGACCGGCCCCTACCTGGACTCCCAAGGCAAACCCATGCTCAACGGCGGCGGCGATCTAATTGACGCCGGCGACACCCGCTGGAAAGGCCCCGGCCACAACGCAATCTTCACCGACCACGACACCACCTTCCTCGTCAACCACGCCTACGACGCCCAAAACAACGGCGCCTCTACCCTCTGGATCCGAACCCTTTACTGGACCCCTGCTGGCTGGCCTACCTTGGATCCATCCAAAGGCACCGCCGTCGCCCTGGCATCCCGCCCCCACGCGCAAGTTCGGCATCCCCGGGCCCGATACCGCAATCTTCTCGGCAGGAGTTTTAACGGAACCGGCCTACCCATCCCCATCGACCCACCGTAACCCAAAAGTTACCCACCTCACAGAACGCCGAAATGAAAGTGGGGGTGGGGTCTCGCCACCCGCCGCTCGCGCGTCGACCCCGAGCCCGGAGGCCGGCAGATCCGCAGGTCCGTAGGAGAACAGCCGAACGGACCTAACCGGCCTGCCGCGCGTGTGGGCTCTGGGCTTGTGCGGGGCCGCGCCCGGGCGGGCCGGGGGCCGGCGAATTCGAGGCAGAGGAAGTTCCGGTGAAGGGCTTAGAACCAGGGCATCGACAGCCCGCGCTCTTCAAATCGCGGGCGCCCCCTTCACCGGAACGCCCAGCGACCTACTGCAGCGCCACGCCTCGTCTGAGCCGGCCCACGTGTCCGCCCGGGTGTGGCCCCGCACAACCCCCGCGACCAACCCGCGCCATAGGCCGCTTTAGAGTGCGCCCAAGGCGCCCTTATGCTATCTTTCGCCTCCCGATGTACCCACCCGCAAACCTCGTACGCCTCGACTCCGCAAGCCTCGCCGCCGACCTCAACCCGCCCCAACTCGAAGCCGTTACCTACAGCCCCGGCCCCCAGCTGATCCTGGCCGGCGCCGGATCCGGCAAGACCCGCGTGCTCACCTACAAGATCGCCTGGCTCATTCGCGAGCGCGGACTTCGCCCTTGGGAAATCCTGGCCGTGACCTTCACCAACAAGGCCGCCCAGGAAATGCGCAACCGCATCGCGACCCTTATCGGCTACGCGGGCAACCTGAGATGGGTGGGAACCTTCCACAGCATTTGCGCGCGGCTGCTCCGCTTCCACGCCGAGCGCCTGGGCTACACCAAGAATTTCACCATCTTCGACACCGACGATCAGAAGCGTTTCATCAAAGCCATCCTGAAGGCCGAAAAGCTCGACGATGACGTGCGCTTTTCCATGGACGCGGTGCGCGGCTATATCGGGCGGCACAAGAACCAGGGCATCACCGTGGACGCGGCCAAGGCCGAGGCGGACGATCGCTACGAAGAACGCATGGCCGAGCTGTACGCCAAGTACAACGCGGAATTGCTCAAGAACAACGGGATGGATTTCGACGATCTCATCTTCCTCGCCATCCGCCTGCTGGAACTGCATCCCGAGGTGCGCGAGGTGTTCGCTTCGGGCTTCCGCTACGTGCTCATCGACGAGTACCAGGATACCAACAAGGCGCAGTACAAGCTGATCAAATTGCTGGTGGGCGCGCATCATAACCTGGTGGTGGTCGGCGACGACGACCAGAGCATCTATGGCTGGCGCGGGGCCGATATCGGCAATATCCTCAGCTTCAAGTCGGACTATCCCGAGGCGCGCATCACCAAGCTGGAGCAGAATTACCGCTCCACGGCCAACATCCTGGGCGTGGCCTCTTCGGTGATCCGCAACAACAAGCAACGCATGGAAAAGACCATCTGGACGGCGAACGAGCCGGGCGAGAAGATCAACATGCTGGAGCTCGATGACGAGATCATGGAGGCGGCCTGGGTGGCGCGGCGGATACGCGATCAGGATTCCCTCGCTCCGGGTGCGGAGCGCTTCAAGCCGGGCGAGACCGCGATTTTCTACCGGACCAATGCGCAATCGCGCATCTTGGAAGACGAGATGCGGCGGCAACGCATTCCCTATCTTATCGTGGGGGGCATCCGCTTTTATGAGCGCAAAGAGGTGAAGGACCTGATGGCCTACCTGCGCGTGCTCTCCAATCCCTCGGACAGCGTATCGCTGGCGCGCATCCTGAACGTTCCTCGGCGCGGCATCGGGGATAAGAGCATTTCCACGGTGGAGATGTACGCGGCCGAACGGGGCATCGCCTTTTTCGATGCCTTGCGGCAGGCGCATGCCACCGGGCTCAACCGGGGCTCGGCGGAAAAGATCCTGCAATTCGTGTCCCTGATCGATGCGCTGCGGTCGCTGGCGGGCAGCGAGCCCTTGCCGACCTTGATCGCGGAAATCATCACCCGCAGCAATTACAAGGCGCATCTCGAGGAAGAGGGCACGGAGGAAGCGCTGGATCGCCTGGCCAACGTGGAGGAGCTCGTTTCGGCGGCCCAGGATTTCCTGCGGCGGCGGACGGACGGGGAAGTGGATGCCTCCAAGGATCCGGATGCCGAAGAGGCGCAGCGCTTCCAGAATGCGCTGGAGCTTAAGTTCCCGATCGTGGCGAAGCCCGCTCCCGCCCCCGCGGAAGCCCCGGTGCTGGATTTCTTCGGGGACGCCCTGGGCGGTAACCCCGGTGGTACGCCAGCGCCTGCGGCCGCGGCCCCCGAAGGGCGGGGACGGCTGGAAGATCTCGATCTGTTCCTGCAGGAGATTTCCCTGCTGGCCGACACCGACGGTTTGAAGGCGACCCAGGAAGCCGTGACCTTGATGACGGTGCATAGCGCCAAGGGCCTGGAGTTCCCGCGCGTGTTCGTGACCGGCCTGGAAGACGGGCTCTTCCCGATGATGCGGGACATGGACGACGGGGACGTGGAAGAGGAACGGCGCCTGTTCTACGTGGCCGTGACGCGGGCGCGCAAGGAATTGACCTTGACCTACGCCCGGCGCCGGCGGCGTTATGGCATGTACCAGGAGTCCGGGGGTTCGCGCTTTTTCCGCGAGATCGACAAGCAATATCTGCAGATGGCGCGGTCGACGCAGCCCTTGAGCCCCATCGCCCAGGCGGCGGAGCGGCAGGGTCGGCTGGGAGGCGGCAGCGCGGGCGGCGGCAGCTTCAATCCGCGGCCGGGGTTCGGGGGACCGTCACGCGGCGGTTACGGTACTTCGGGCGGGCGCGGGAGCGACGATCTGGGATCGACCACGACCCCGGATTACGAGGACTTCAGCCAGGAGCACGAGGTAGGCTTCCAGAAAGGCCAGAAGGTGCGCCACGACAAGTTCGGCGATGGCGTAGTGGTCTCCATGGACGGCCACGGCGAGTCGGCGCGCGTGCACGTGCTGTTCGCGGATCATATCCGGCGGGTGCTGATGGTGAAGTTCGCCAAACTGCAGGTGCTGGGGCTTTGATTACCCGTCCTTGAGATCGATGAAATCGGCCATAGGCAAGACTTGCTTGCAGTGCCGGACCGTCAGGACGAAAATCGAATCCTTGGCGATTTTGTAAACGATACGGTAATTTCCCGCGATAATCTCCCTAACCGATTTTGAGCCTAGCTCGGGTAAGCTGCGACCGATTCCTGGTGTCTGGGCCAGGGCTTCCGCTTTGCTTAGGATTTTCTTCAGCCATTTGTCGGCGTTTCCCGGACTGTCCTTTTCTATGTACGCGTGGATTTCCTCCAAGCGCTTGACGGCGGTTCGCGTCCAGAGAATTTTCATCGGGGTTTGTTTTTCCGCAGCATTATTTCCTTCACCTTATCCGTCGTGTACACCCGCTTCTTCTTGATGTCCTCTTCGGCCTCCGCGATATCCGTTAAAAGCTCGAGTCGCTCCAACAAGGCTTCATACTCTTTCACGTCAAGCAGTACCGCGGAGCTTTTCCCGTGTTGGGTAATGACGAGGGGCCGTTTGGTCCGGTTGACTTGGTTAATCAACCCGGTTGCATTCGCCCTGAATTCGCTTATGGGCATGATATCCTTGTCTAGTTCAATGCGTTCCATTCAGGCCTCCCGTTGTACCATATATTGTACAAAATACCGTACAATGGTAAAAAGGGATTTTCGCTGCCCGGTATGGGGAAAATAGGGTAAAGCGGTTTTTACAGCTATAACCCCAATCACGGCAGTCCTGTGGGTGTAATCACCTAGGCCCCTTCCTTATTCCCCTATCCCTTGGGAATTCGGGGATGAAACCCCATCCTCGCCCCGACCGTAACCAGGCCGCTCCAAACTATCGTAGGCTGCCTATCCATATCACAATCCGGAGGTATTTCAGGGAAAGACCTTTCACCGGAGTTTCCCATGGCGCCCCAGATCCCGCCGCATGTTCCCAATCCCAACCCCCACCGCGCCCGGGTGCAATCCGGTTTGCGCAACGAGGTGCAACCGGATCGACAGCCGCTGCCCATCATTCCCCAGGCCCAGCCCGCCACGCTCCGGGATCCCCGCATACCCATCGCCATGCCTCCCTTCGGCCGTCCCGTTCCGGCTCATGGGAATGAAGTCGAATTCCCGCCCTTGCGGCCGCACAGCCCCACGGGCGCGTATGTTCCCGACCGGACCGCCGATCCCGCGACGGAGGCGCGGCATCGCGAGATGGCGAACCACAAATACGCGACCTTCATGGATCATCCCGACGCGCCCATGACCGCATCGGGCGGATTGAAGTTGGGTAAGGCCTATGCCGATGCCCTGCTCGGCTTCCGAGCCCAGGTCCGCTCCATGCCGGATCAATCCCAACGCTACGTACAGACCTATCGCGCCCAGGACGGCGCCTTCCATGCCGTGCATGCGCAGCCGGTCAAAGGCGTGTTCGGCGAAGTGGCCATGCCGAGCGGATCTTATCCTCCCGGTACCGGTCTGGTGATATTAAGCCATCCTGCCGCTCCCGGCGGGTTCGGCCAGGCGGCCCGGCCCGAGGCGGCGGAAATGCTGCGTGCCTATCAGGATCGCACCAATGCCTTGCGCGCTCCCGGATCCGAAACCGCCATGCATATCCTTTACGATGCGGGTTCCGATCAGGCTTTCGCCTTCGATGGCCGCTTGGGCCACGACGGCAATCCGAAATTCTTCCATGCGACGATACCGGAAGTTTCCCAGGTGCGCACCGAAGCGATTCTACCCCAGGCCATGCCTCCGGCTCCGCGCCATGCCTCGGTCGCGGCCGCTCCTGATCCCGTTGCCTCCGCGTCGGATCGTTTTATCCCCGGTCATGAACTGATCTCCGCCGAAGACGCGGCGATCCTGGATTACTTCAGTCCCCATGGGTTGCTGACGAACCTGAATCCCCGTCCGGGAGAGTCCGGTTCTGCTTCGCATCCAATCGATCTCGCGAGCACGCCTTCGGCACCGGCATCGCCCAAGTGGGATGAGTGGATGGATTTCAATCCGGGCGCGTCTTCGCATCCGAGCCCCGAGGGCGGCGTATGATCCCGCATGGTACCCGCTCGAATTGGCGCGTGAACCCGCAACCTTCCACCGGTCCCAGCGCGGGCCGGGTTTCGCCCGATCCCGAACAGCATCACCCCGATCTGGGTACCGCCGGGCAGCCGGCCAATCCCTCCGTTGCGTCATCGCGTTCGCCGTCTCCCGGGCAGTCCTATTCGGTTCCCGCCATTCTGATTCCGCATACCACGCCTTCGCCTCCGCCTATGCCAGGTGGCGAAACGCCTTTCGGGTATCTCCATCCGGCAGCGCGGCCCGGCCAGTACCAGACTTTCAACCCCGGCCCCGCCTATCCTCCGCGGCAGGCCTCGCCAACGCCTCCGCCCCAGGAATTCGCGCCGCCCCAGGGCTTCGCGCAGCCGGCGGCTTTTCCGCAGCCGGAGCAAGCGCCGTTTCCTCTGGACCGCTCCTTGCGCATGCCGCCCTTCGATCGGGCGGAAGCCCACAACGCGTTCATGCCTTTGCTGGCGCCTTCGCGGCCGCATAGCCCTTCCAATGCCTATCTCCCCGGCGCCAACGCTGAACCGCACGTAGAAGCCCGCCATCGCGAGATGATCGATCATAATTTCGCCACCTTCGCCCATCACCCGGCCATGCCCGCCGGGCCCGCGGGACGCATCGAATTGGGTCGGGCGCATTCCGAAGCCTTGCTCGGTTTCCGGGAGCAGGTCTGGGCGCGGGGCGACTTGACCCTCGAGTACATGCAAACCTACCGCGTCGATAACGGACGCTTCACTCCCGTGCATCCCGAGCTGGTGGCGGGCCACGTCACCGAAGTGGCGGCCCCCAGGGGATCGTATCCGCCCGGGACCGGGCTGGTGATCCACAGCCACCCCTTACAGGCCGTGGGTCGGGGCACGCCCTCCGAGCCGGACATGCTGCGGGCCTACCTCGATCGCACCAACGCTTTGCAGCACCCCGAGTCGCGGGTGGCTTCGCATATGCTCTATGATCCCGTGACCGATAGGGCCTACATGTACGACGGCAGCCTGGATGCCCATGGCCATCCCCATTATTACGAGGCCGTGCTGCCGCCGCCTCCCACGCCCCCGGTCCCTTCGCCCCTTCCGGTCGCGCAACCCGCGCCGCGCACTCTCGAACAGCTGCAATTACCCGCCTGGATGCAACCCGGGGCGGGCACGCCGCGTATTCCTTCCGAGCGCCAGTCCACGGCATCGGCGGCGCCCTCCGCAGGTCCCGCGCCGCGTACCCCCCGGACCCCCTTTCCGCGCACGCCGCAAGGCCCCGACCCTCGCTCGCTTTCAGCCATGGAGGGTTCTCCCCGCCCAGAATCGCCTGCGTTCTTTTTTCCTCCGGTGCCCGAGCAGGGATCGGCCCAGCGGCCTATCAGTATTCCCGGCACCCCGGACAGGCGTCCGGGATCCCCGATGGAAGCGCACCCGACTGCACCGCAGTCGCCGATTTGGAACGAGTGGATCGATTTCGACAAAGGCGATTCCAAGTAACCGGTAACCGCTTTTAATTACATTCTCCGTCCGCGATATACCCATTTCCGGATCGGAGTCCCATGCACCGTTCCCTGCTTCCCCCGGGCGCCGCCCTGTTCCTGGCCGTGGCCGCGATTTGGCCGGCCTTGGCCGCCGAAACTCCTGCTCCCGCCAACAATCCCGGTAATAGCCCAGCCTCCGGATTTTCCGCGGCCTTGCCTTCCGGGGGCCGCCATGAAACCGAGATGACGGTTTCCCGGTGGGGACGCTACAGCCTGCAGGCAACCGGCGAACAACCGGTGGCCTTGTCCGTGGCCGACAAGCGCAACGGCATCATGCATCGGGACGGGGATCCGGGGCAGCGCAACGGGCGCATCGATCTGTTCCTGGACATCGGACCCTACAAACTGGCGGTGCAGGGGGCCAAGAAGGCCACGGGTACCAGCACCGTTAGCGCCATACCCTTCACCTATCCGGCCGGCTTCAAACCCGCCTGGCTATTGCCCCTGCGGGAAAACCGTTTTTCCTTGAACGATTTGGAGCAGGCATCGTTCTGGTTCGAGCTGCCCGCCGATACCACCGTGTACATCGAAGCCGTGGGCCGCAACCTGGCCGAACTCGCGCTTTGGCGCGACGGAGAATGGCTGGTGCCCACCGACAATCGCCCCTTCGTCGCGAAGCCCAAGGACGAAACCCCGTTGACCGGCTTCACCTTTTCGGCGCGGCTGCCCAAGGGGGCCTATATGGTAGGGCTCTACGGCGGGAAAGGCCGCTCGTGGTCATTAAAGAGCGAGGAACATCCGTGTTACCTGCAGATGGGCATCGCGAGCTTGGGGGCCAATCTCCGCAGCGCGCAATCGGTACCGCCCAAAGGATATGCGGAAGTGCTTCTGGCGCCTAACGTCACCAATGTATTGGTGGAAGGGGCGGACAAGCAGCACCTGGGCGCCGAGATCACTCGCCTGGGCCAGGATTATTCGGCGGGGGGATGGCTCGCCTCCGACTCCATCCACGGGAAATCCGCCGGTCCGCGCATGCTGCTGTTCCCGGCCGGCGTGACCGCGAGCGAGGGCTGGCGCATGCTCAAGGTCTTCGGCGCGCCCGGGCGCCCGTATACCCTGCAGACTTTCGGCCCGTGCGCCTGCGGACTCGGCGGCAAAGAGCCTTCCGCGTGGTGGATCGCTTCCCAGCATTCCGGCAATCCCCAGGATCAATTGGGGGCCAGCGGCTTGATCGTCGATCATAAGGACGGCGCCCTGGTGGCCGTTTCCGCGGACACGGTGGGCGAGAAGGAAATCGCCCATCGCTTCAATCTGCTCGCCGGGATGAACGCGTTCATCTGGGTGGGGGAGAGCGGCAAGTACACCTTCACGCCGGGCGGGACCCAGTACCACTGGAGCCTGGGCCGCTTCTGGCATTATCCGCCGCCCAATGCGGCCATCCCCGGAACCTACGAGGGAAGCCGTACCCTGGAACTGAACCAGGGCTTGCATCTGCTGACCCTTGAGCCCATCAACAAAGGCATCGCCAACTTCGTCTTGCGCAAGTCTTCCCTTTTGGGCGGCATGATTGCGGCTGGCAAGGCGGCCGTAGGCGCGGATGACAAGCGCAATTGGGACGCGCCCCGGTCGGAAATGCGCTTTCCCCGCATCGCCATGGGCAAGGATGCCTACTACGACGTGCGCGTGAACAGCCAGTCCCCGGAAATCGACGGCGTCTCGGCGCGCAAACTGCCGTTGGATCCGGATGATCCCGTCAGCTTCTGGCTGAAGCCGGGCGAGAAGCTCGAGATCCCCCTCAAACTCTCCGGGCGGCGCTTGCTCTCGGTCACCGACATCCGCGGCGCAACGGTGCCTTTCGAGTTGGCGGGCAAGCGTACCGAGGCCGCGCTGGAAGCCGCCGGGGGTAACCAGACGGTTACCTTGTCCGGAACCGGCAACGGCGAGCGCCTGGTGGTGCTTTCCGCCCTGGACCCCGAGCGCAATCCCAACGGGCCCGCCCCGGAATTTCCCGACTCCCGCCGCGAAGCGCTTCCGAAGTTCCCCGCCCTGGCCGCGGGCAAGACTGCCTTTCTGGATCTCGATCGCGGCGGCAACCAACCTTTCGCGGTAAGCGTGGCCGAGCCCGGCCTGTACCGAATCGAGACCACCGGCCGCCTGGCCACCTCGCTGCAAATCGCCGATCGCTTCCGCCATTTCACGCGCAGCGCCGCCGCCAACGGCGTAGGCCGAAATGCGCTTTTGATCGAATACCTGCTGCCCGGTCAGTACCAGGTAACCGTCACGGCCAATGCCCCATCGGCGGGACGCCTGGGCTTGGCGGTATACCGCAACGCCTTGGCCGAGGGAGGCTCCCTCGAAGCCGGCATCGACAACCGAAAGTTCATCGAAAGCTTTTCCGGAGCCGGCTACGATGTGCGCATCGCCAATGCGGGCAAGTACCGGCTGGAATCGTTGGGGCAGAACGGCAACCATTCCCTGCGCCTGGAAGACAAGGACGGCTGGCCGGTGGAGCCCGCCGTGACCGAAGGCGCCCGTACCCTGACCTTGGCCAAAGGCGGCTACCGCCTCATCTCCCTGCCGCGCCCGCAAGAGGGCCGCCGCATCGCGCGCCTATCCGCCATCGCGGACAAGCGCGCCATCAAGGGCAAGGGCCCGCATCCCCTGGCGCTCAACGCCACCCTCGCTTCCACCTGGATGGACGACGGCTCCCGCGCCGCCGCCGGCGACTCGGTGGGCGCGCCTTCCGTGTTCACCTTTTCCCTGCCCGCACCCATCAACGCCAAGCTCTCCGTGAGCAATGGCTTCCAGGGCAAGCTGTACCGGGCCGGAACGGATACCGCCGTGGTCGTATGGACCGGCAACCGCAAAGCGCCGCTCCCCATGGGCGAATACCGCCTGCTCGTCGCTCCCGAGAAGAAGCGTAATCTGGCGCCCTACCAGGTCTCCGTCGGCACCCGCGATCTGGTTCCCGGCCTGGCTTATGATTTGTCCCGTAAGGAAACCTTCGCGGTGAGCCTGGGCGAAGCCAGTATCGTGGAGCTGGGCAGCCAAGGCATGCTCGACGTAACCGCTACGTTACTGGATGCGGACGGCAAGACCGTCATCGCCTCCAATGACGACGGTTTCCTGGATTGGAACTTTTCCATCTCGCGCGCCCTCAAGGCGGGCCGCTACTTCCTACGCGCCGAATCGGCCGAAGCGCGTTTCACCTCCACCACGGTTTTCATGCGCGCGCTTTCCGACACCTTGGTGGATACCCTGCAATCGACCGGCGGCAAAGCCAAATCGGTCGCCTGCCGTCTCAACCGGCGCCTGGGCGTTTTCCCCCTGTCTGCCGGGGCGGGAGATATTTTGGCCTGCGCGGCCCAGGGTAAATCCCGCATCGGGCTCTCGCTCGAGAAAGCCGGCGTGCTTCCCGGCCAATGGATACAGGTGGCCCAGGCCGGGGGCGAAAATCCCTCCCTGTCCGTACCCCGCTCTCCCGGGACGAAATACCGTCTCAAGGCCTGGTCCGAATCCATCGCCGACGATGAAATCACCGTGGCCTATCTGGCCGCCACCGCGAATCGGGCCGATGAAAAGGAAGCCGCCCGCGGATTGAGCGGACAGCCCGAGGCCTTGGGCGCCGATCAACGCGCTTGGTTCAAGGTCGATCTGGGTTCGCATGCTCCGGGTCAATTCCGGACCATCTCCGATCAGAATCCCCTCGCGTCCATCGCCGCTTCCATCGCCCTGGACTCGGCGTTCGAGACCGAGGAAGACGCGGGCTTCGCGTCACCCGCGCGTCAAGCGTGGGTGGAGTTGCGTTTCGAACAGGCTGGGAAATTCCGCGTAAAGCTGGAGCCCGTGATCCTGGAAAACGGCAAACCGCAAGCCTTCGCCTTGGCGGGCGGCCGTCCCCGCGTGCTGGAAAGCAAACAGGCCGAGGGCAGCATCGGTCTGCTCTCTGTCGAGACGGACGGGGCTTGGCCTTTGGCCGGCGCCTTGGTTGCCGAGGGCGGTTCCGATAAAGCCCCGCGCTTCCAGGTGCGCGGCTTGGACGTAAAGCAAGCGGTTTGGATAGGTCCGGGCCGGACCGCTACGGTGGCGTTGCCCGGAGATCAGAGGCGCGTGGCGGTATGGAACGCCCTGCCGCCCCTGGATGGCACCCGTCCCACGGCCAAGTTGTCATGGACGGAATTGCCCGTGGTCGATTTGGAAACTTTGTCCCCAGGCGCGGTTGATTGGCATCCCAAGAAGCCGCAAGCGGGCAAGGCGCGGCTGCCCGCGGGTTCGGCGCGCTTGCGCGTGACCCTGGCGCCCCAAGGAGCGGCCGTACTGCGGCGCGGCGACGGCAGTATGACTTTGGAATGCAACTTCACGGAAGAGCCCATGGTGCGCGAGTTCCAGGCCGACGGCGGCGAACTGTACGTGTTGATGCCGGCGGCTGGAGCCACCTTCGGCGTGGCCCTGTTCGCCTCGCGTGAGTATAAGGATCAGGGCGCAGACGCGCCTTTATCGGCCAAAGGCGGGAAGCAGATCAACCTGGCCCGCGAAGGCATGACCCTGCTGCCCGTGGCGGCGGATAAATCCCTGGGCTTGTATTATCGCGGCGCGGCGCGCGGGGCCGATTGGATCGGGCGCGACGGACGCTTGCATCCCGATCTCGCCAACGGGACCCCGGTGGGACCGGGCGGACTGCTGGCTTTGCGGCATGGCGCCGGTTGGGCCAAGCTCGATCTTTGCGACGCGAAAACCGCTGCCGAAGTCATGGCCTGCAAATGGGGCCAATCGCTTTCGCCCTCCGGGAGCGTGGAAATCGGCGCCTCCTCGGTGACCACTTTGCATGAGCGCGCCAATTGGATCGTCTTCACCTTGCCGACCGCCACTCCCCACGCGAACTTTTCCGCGCCCCTGCCCTTGGCCGCCCTATTGTTGAAGGATGGCGTGCCCTACCGCTATCAAGAGGCTTGGGAACGTTTCAACTGGGATTTGCCTTTGCCTCCCGGCAAATACGCTTTGGGCATCCGGCCCTTCGCGGGCGCGGCCCTGGAAGGCGCGGCTTTGGCTTCGCTGTTCCGGCCCATCGAAACGCTTTCGGAAAAGAAACCCTTCACGGCTTACATGGGAGCGGGGGAGAGTCGCCTGCTGCGCTTCGACGTGGCCCGCAAGGCCGAGTTCGGCATCGGCCTGCGCATGGGCAAGGAAACCGTGGAAGCGCGCCTGTACGATTCCGCCGGGCGCGTGGCCGCGCAAGGCAAACAGCAATTCGCGACCCTGGCCCCGGGCGTCTACCATCTGTGGCTGCGCGTCCCCGAAGGCGCCGAAGGCACCGAGGTCACGGCCAACCTGTTCGGCCAGGAAGCGCCGCCCAATGAGCCTCCGGAACGGCTGGTCAAGTGGATCATCACGGGCGGGGAAGGGGAAAGGCCCTCGGTGGAAACCGAGCAGGCGGCCGATCCCGATGAGCAGAAACCGCAATGGGAACGTTTCCTGAAGCGGGACGAATACGGGCGAACGCCCGAAGAGGCGGAGGCGGCTGCGGCCGCCGCGGCGAACGCGAGCGCGGGTGAAGGCGAAGGGGAGGGCGAAGGCGCCTACCATGAGGACGGGGAATCGGGAGAGGGTGATGGCAATGGCAATGGGGATATGGGCGCAAACCAAGGTGAGAGCAACGGGGAGGCCGAAGGTGAATAAGCTGATCGGCCTTTTCCTGACCGGCGCGACCGCATCCCTGGTTGCGGCGACCGCGACCCTGGCCGCCGGCGAGACCGCGCGCAAACCCTACGACTACAAGCCCGCCGACCTGAGCCAAGTGCGCAATGGTTCGGGCGATGCCATGATCATGCCCGCCACCTTCCTGCGCGAGTACGATCCCGTAACCATCCTCTTCAACCGCGATCTCAATGCCGCAGGGCCCGGTCCCCTCGACAAGCCCGAAGCCTATGTCACCTTGAAGCCGGCCCATCCCGGCGAGTGGCGTTGGCTCGATCCGCGCACCATCGAGTTCCGCCCCGCGGCCCCGTGGAAGCCCATGCAGGCTTATACCATCAAGGCGGGTGGAGAAAGCAAAACCCTGTCCGCGCTGCTCTCGCCGCCCACCAGCATCTCGCCTACCAGCGGTAGCGAAGGGCTGGAACCCTTCTCGCGGGTGGAGCTGGAATTCTCCCAGCCGGTCGCGCCGGAAATCCTCGCCAAGCTGGTCAGCTTCGAGGCCTGCCCGCTGCCCGGCATTGAAAGCAAAAACGCCAGGATTTATGGTTCTTCCGACTACCGCATCAAGGTCTCGGAGAAATCCGGCCGTAACTCCTCCCTGTACGCGTTTATTTTCAAGCGCCCCTTCGCCAACGGCCAGCGCATCCGGACCGTGGTCCGCCTGGCCGCCGACGCTTCGCTGGCCGATGCCAAGCGCGTGTACTATGCCGACACCCGCAAGGAATTCACGGTGGAGCGGGCCGGCACCTATGAATACCAATTCACCCTCAACTCCGCCGGCAGCAGCTATGGCCGCGACCAGGCCATCCGCCTCGCCGACGACGGTGCCCTGGTCATCGATTTCTCCGCCAAGCCCGCGTCCTTGTCCCTGTCCCAGGTCAAGAGCCTGCTCAACTTCTCCCCGGCCCCGCGCCGCATGGATTGGTCCCTTTCGGACAATCGCATCACGGTCAAGCTCTCCGTCGATCAGGAACGCCTCTATAACGTGACCTTGTCCCCGGTGGGCATCGTCGACGGCGACGGCCGCAAGCTGCAATTGGAAAAGCCCCGCTCGTTCTACATCTACCAGCCCTTGGACAAGCAATACGCCCGCTGGGGCCTGGGTCAGGGCATCGTGGAACGCTACGGCCCCCAGCACTTCCCCTTGCTCGTCAATGGGATGAAGAGCCTCGACATCCGCATCTACAAGATCAGCCCGCTGCACAAGGCCTTCTGGCCCTTTCCCGATCAACCCGTGCGCGTCGATGAAAGCGCGCTGCCGTCGGGCCCCGGCGAAGAGCCCGAACCAGAGGACGGCATATTCCGCCCCATCGGCTATTGGGAAATGGATAAGCATATCCGCATGCTCGGCAGTCCGCACTACTCCGCCGTGGTGGACCTGGATAAAGAAGGTGTTACCCGCTTCAAGAACCTGGATCTCAAGCCCCTCTTCGCCAAGGTCTCCGGCGCCGACAAGCCCGGCGCCTATCTGGTGGGCTTCCGCACCCTGGATGGCGGCAGCGAGCGTTCCTACGTACGCATCCTCGCCACCGATCTTTCCCTGAGCACCGCCGAAGCCAAGAACCTGATCCAGTTCGCGGTAACCTCTCTCTCTACCGGCCGCCCCGTGGCGGACGCCGAAATCCTCATCGAGGCCGTGGTCAAGGACAAGCTGCAAAGCCTGGTCAAGCTGCGCACCAATGGCGAGGGCATGGCATCGGTGGAACATACCGCCCTGGTCACGGGAAGCTTCAATGAAGCTTCCCTCAAACGCGTCACCGTGCGCAAAGACGACGACATACTGGTGCTCGACACCCGCGTGGGTGAGGCCCCGCCCGCCTTCGCGAACAACCATTGGTCCCATGACGAAACCGGCTGGCTCGATTGGCTCAAGTCCAAGCCCTACGATTTCTCCCAGGACAAGGTTTCCGCCGGCTTCGTATTCACCGAGCGGCCCATCTACCGCCCCGAAGAGCATGTCTACTTCAAAGGTATCGTCCGCACCCTGTTCCACGGCAAGGTGGAGGCCCCGGATCCCGCCGTAACCTACTCCACCGTCATCCTGAGCCCGGCCGGCACCAGCTACGAATTCCCCGCCAAGCTTTCCGCTTCCAACACCTTCAACGACAGCCTGGTGGAAAAGGATTTGCCCACCGGCGACTATACCGTGCAGGTCATGCGCCACCACAAGACCCAGGGTAACCTGGAGGTTGCCTCCACCGGCTTCGCCATCGAGGCCTATAAGCTGCCCCGGTTCGAGATCAAGATCCAGGCCCCGGACAAGGCCCAGAACGATCGCCCCGTCTCCGTCCGCCTCAACGCCACCTACTACGCCGGCGGCAAGGTGGCGGGCCAGAGCGTGGCCTGGAAGGTGGTCTCCTATCCCTTCGCCTACGCCCCCGATGGCGTCACCGGCTTCATCCTCTCGACCGACAGCCGCTACGGCGCCACCGAACCGGATCGGCAGGAAGGCGCCTTGGAGACGAAGGATCAAACCGACGACAACGGCCAAGCCATCCTGGCCGTCAATCCCCAATCCGCATTGGGCGGCAACCCGCGCAAGTACATGGTGGAAGCCACCGTCACCGATGCCGATGAGCAGACGGTATCCAACCGCGCTTCCTTCCTGGCCCTGCCGCCTTTCGTCTTGGCCCTTAAGACGGAACGCCACGTTTCCTCCGGATCGACGGTCAAATGCGATGTGGCGGCCCTGGACGTGCAGGGCAAGTTCGAGGCCGGCCATAAGGTCTCGGTACAACTCAAGAAGATGTCCTGGATCTCGTACCTGCAGGAGACGGATTTCTCCCGCGGCAAGCCCAAGTACCGCACCCAGGAATCCATCGACCTCATCGCCGAAAAGACCGTGACCAGCGGCGCGGCCCCGGTGGCCGTGGAGTTCACGGGCCAGGAGCCCGGCGTATTCATACTGGAGCTTTCCTCCCGCGATCGCCTGGGCCGCCTGCAAAGCGTCAAGGCCGACCTGTTCCTGGCAGGTAACAAGCCGGTTACCTGGAAGAAGGGCGACCAGATGGTCTTCGAGACCGTGCCCGATAAGGACAAGTACCTGCCGGGCCAGGAGGCCCGCATCCTGCTCAAGAGCCCGTACCAGAAGGCCCGCGCCCTGGCGGTGATTGAAAGGCCCTCCGGCGCCCCCGAATACCGCTGGGTGGAAGTCTCCGACGGGCAAGGTACCTTGACGTTGGCCATCGGCCCGGAAATGGCGCCCCGCATTCCGGTCAGCTTCCTGCTCATGCGCCCGCGCATCGGCAACGAGAAGCGCATCCCGGACGGCACCCTCATCGACGCCGCGCGCCCCCAGACCATGGCCAACACCACCTGGCTCAAGGTGGAGCCCGTCGAGAACCTGCTCAAGGTCGCGCTCGAGCATAACCAGGTCGCGCGCCCCGGCACCACCCTCGACATGACCATCTCGCTCAAGGACAACAAAGGCAATCCCCGTCCCGGCGAAGTCGCGCTCTGGCTGGTCGACGAGGCCGTCCTCTCCCTGAAAAAGGAGAAGACCCTCGATCCCCTCCCTGCTTTCACTCCCGAAGTGGAATCCCATCTCTCCCTGCGCGACGCGCGCAACATGATCATGGGCGATTTGCGCGTGGCCGAGAACCCGGGCGGCGACGGCGGCGGCGGACCCGACGCCTTCTTCGGCAAGATGACGGTGCGTAAGAACTTCAAGACCGTGCCATATTGGAACCCGTCCATCCCGGTGGACAAGTCCGGAAAGACAACCGTGTCCATCGCCCTCTCCGACGATCTTACCAACTTCGCGGTGCGCGCCGTGGCCGTCTCCGCGCAGGATCGCTTCGGCTTCGGCGCCTCGCAGGTGCGCGTACGCCTGCCCGTTATCGTGCAGCCCGCCTTGCCGCGTTTCGTGCGCCTGGGCGACAAGTTCAAGGCCGGCGGCACGGCCCGCGTGGTCGAAGGCCCAGGCGGCATCGCGGCTTTCACCATCGATGCCAAGGGCCTCAAGCCCACCGCTCCCGTCGCTGTCAGCGAAGTCAATCTCGACGCCAACAAGGCCACGATGCTCCGCAGCGAGCTTTCGGTGGAAGAGCCCGGCTTCGACAATCAGGGCAACTTGCGTTACGACTCGGTCACCATACGCATGGCCGTGGAGCGCAAGTCGGACAAGGCCTCGGATGCCTTCTCGGTGCGCCTGCCCATCCGCATGGATCGACCCTTGGAAGAGGAAAACCAATTCTCGGATTTGGGGCCGGGCAAGCCCTTCGCGGCCAACGCCATCCCCGGAGGCGTCCGTCCCGGCACCCTGGTCCGCAACCTGGTGATCAGCGATCAGTTGGGCATCGTCAAGGCCATCGGCGGCATGACGTCACTGGTACGTTACCCCCATGGCTGCGCCGAGCAACGCATCTCCCAGGCCTGGCCGGGCGTGGCCTACCGCGATCTGTGGGCCCAGTTCGGCATCGAAGCCCCCATGCCGGACGTGAAGCGTTACGTGGCCTCGACCCTGGAATACCTGGGCCAGTCCCAGGCGCCGGACGGCCTCATCGGCTATTGGCCGGGCTCCAAGGGCTACGTCCATCTCACGGCCTACGCCGTGGATCTGCTGGCCGAGGTGAAACGCGCCAATGAGAAATCCAAGGCCGGCTACCCGTTCGACGAGGGCATGTATAAGAAGGCCATCGAGGCCCTCAAGCGCGGCCTGCGCTCCGATTACTCCCGCTTCATCGAAGGCCAGACCTATTACGAACGTTCCTGCGCGCTCTTCGCTTTGTCCATGGCGGGCGAGCTGGACGTGGGCTATGCCCGCGAACTGGCGAACAATTCCCGGGAATACAATCTCATCAGCCAGGCCCAAATCCTCCAGTCCATGCTGAAGAATCCCGGCCCCCTCAAATCCGAAATCGCCGCCCTGCACGACAAGCTGTGGCAGCAGACGGTATTCAAGCAGGAGAACGGCAAAGAAGTGTTCGCGGGATTGCAGCAGCGGTCCTCCCAAATCGGGGCCCGCGTCCACATCGATGAAATCGTGACCCTGGCGGGCATGATCAGCGCCTTCAGCGCCGAGCCCAAGCGCCCGGAAAAGCTGCCCATGCTGGTCAACGAGCTGGTCACCCTGGGAGACGGCATTTCCTGGGGTTCGACCCATGACAACAGCCTGGCCCTGATGGCCGTGCGCGATTACCTGGCCAAGCCCCAGGGTAGCGGACAGGTTACCGGGACGCTGGCCTGCGGGGGGGCGGCCGAACGCATCGCTTACGATATCTCCAAGGGCGCCTTCTCGAAAAACTGCACCGAGATCGGGAAAGTGGATCTGCGCATCGATCCCGCCGGGGCCGCCAAGGATCATCCCCTCTACGCGCGCTTCTCGCAACGCTGGCTCCCCGCCGCCCCCGGCAGCCAGAGCGCAGCCATCCAAAAAGGCTTCGTGGTCAAGCGCGAGCTGATCTTCATCACCCCCGGTAAGCCCGATCGCCGCGTCTCCCTGGACAGCGCCGGCATGGTCCAAAAGGTCAAGGTGGGGGATATCGTGGAGGAACACGTGCAGGTTACCAATCCCAAGGGCCGCTACTGGGTGGCGGTCTCGGCGCCCTTCGCGGCGGGCATGGAATACATGAATCCGCGCCTGGAGACTTCCGGCGAGGATGCCAAGCCGCAAGGCACGACCACGGATGCGGGCGAGTACCAGGCCTACCTGGATGATAAGGCCACGTGGTATTTCGAAAATATGCGGGAAGGTACCTTCGATTTCTATTTCCGCATGCGCGCCGGTTTTGAAGGCGAGTTCAGCTTGCCCTCGGCCCGCGCCGAAATGATGTACGAGATGGGCACCTATGGGACCAGCCCCGGAGCCAAGCTGGTGGTGCAGCCCGCCCCGTGATCCTCCCGCGCCGTCGCTGGTGGATTGGCCTGGCCGCGGCCCTGCCCGCCATTCCCTTGCTGCACGGCCTCTTCGACGCGCGCCTCGCGCCCCGCGCGCCCTCCCTGCACCTGCTTGATCGCAATTGGAATTTCATCGCCGCCGTGCCCACCGAGGCCGGCGACTTCGGCTATTGGGAATTGCCCGATACCCTGCCTACCGCCCTTGTCACCGCCACCCTGGCCGCCGAAGACCGCCGCTTCCGCTCCCACCCCGGCGTGGACTTCCGCGCTATCGGCGGATCGCTGTGGGACAATTACGTCAAGCGCCGCCCCCAACGCGGGGCATCCACCCTGGCCATGCAGTTGGCCCGTCTGCAACGCGAGGGCGGCTCGGGCTGGTATTGGAAACTCCACGATGCCTCCGCCGCTCTGGTGTTTACCGCGCGCCTGGGCCGCGACAGCGTGCTCCGCGAATACCTGCGCTATGCTCCCTATGGCAATCGCATCTCCGGGGCCGGCTGCGCGGCCCGCCGGTATTTCCGCAAACCCGCCCAGGACCTGAGCCTCGCCGAATCCGCCCTGCTCGCGGCCATCCCCAAGGCGCCCTCGCGGCTAAACCTGTTCCAGCCTACCGGTCTGGAACGGGCCAGGCTGCGCGCTTCCCTGATCATCCAACGCGCCCATCGCTATGGCTTCATCGACGCGCCGGTGCGCGATGGGGCCCTCGCAGAGCTCGCCGCCTTGCGGGTACCTTCCCGCCAGGCGCGTAACGCGAACATCCTGCATTTTCTGCGCCAAGCCGCCCTCTATGCGCCCGCGGCCCTGCATCCGCGCGGCGAAATCCGCACCACTTTGGATGCGCGCTTGCAGGATACGGTGCAAGGCATATTGCGGAGTGAGCTGCCCAAGCTGCTGGAATGGGAAGCCGGCAATGCCGCCGCCCTCGTGCTCGATGCCGGCACCGGCCAGGTGCTCGCCTATGTGGGCTCCCAGGATTATTTCGATCCGCGCGGAGGCGCCATCGATTGCGCCGCGCTGCCGCGCTCGACGGGAAGCCTGCTCAAGCCTTTCATCTACGAGATGGGCATGGAAGCCAAGGGTTACACCGCCGCTACCGTGCTGACCGATCTGGGGCACGACTTCGGCGCCGGGGATCGTTCCTTCGTGCCGGAGAATTTCGATCACAAGTACATGGGGCCGGTGCTCTATAAGGCCGCCCTGGCCAACAGCCGCAATATCCCCGCGGTCGAGGTGCTCAAGGCCGTAGGCGTGGACGATTTCTACCGGCGCTGCATCGCCCTGGGGCTGACGCGTGACGATGGGCAGGCCGCCCGCTACGGTTTGGGTCTTTCCATCGGCGGCTTGTATTGCAGCCTGCAGCAATTGGGCGCGGCCTATCTTACCCTCGCCAACCAGGGACGTAAAACCGAACTGGTCTGGGACCTTGCCGAGGGCGGATCGCCCGCCGGTAAACCCGGCTCACTCCCGGCATCCTCCCTGCGCCGCGAGCGGATATTCCCTTCCGATCTGGCCATGCAAACCATGCGCTTCCTCTCCGATCCGGTCGCGCGCCTACCGGCTTTCCCCCGCGGCGGCAACCTGGAATACCCTTTCGCGGTGGCGGCCAAGACCGGTACCTCCGAAGGCTTCCGCGATTCCTGGTGCATGACCGTGAGCGATAAATACCTGGTGGGGATCTGGATCGGCAACGTGGATTTCCGCCCCAGCAAAAGCCTGAGCGGCTATGAAGGCGCGGCCCGCATCGCCAAGCGCATCCAATACGCCTTGCATCCCGAACGGGTGGACGGTCTCAGCGACGTGGAATTCCCGCCGCCGCAGGGATACGCTCCGGTCCCCATCTGCCGGCTCACGGGCAAACGCGCGGATCGGAATACGCCGTACGCCACCACGGAATATTTCCGCCCGGGCAGTGAACCCCTGGAGTTCAGCAACGTGCAGCAGACCCTGCCCGTGGACAAGCGCAACGGACTGCTGGCTTATCCCGGCTGCAAGGTCCCGCTGCAATACCGCCGCTTCACCGTCCTCGATCCGCAATACCAGGATTGGGCCGCGTCCCAGGGGCTGGAGGTGCCGCCCGATCGCTACAGCCCCGACTGCGGGGGCGCGCCCATCGTGGAAGCCTACGCCCTTTCCGTCACCTCGCCCCGCAGCGGGTCGCGCTTCTTCCTCGATCCGGAAATGCCCGGAGGCAAAAGCCTGCTGCCCATCACCTGCCGCGTGTTTCCGCCGCCGGCCTCTGTGCTATGGTTGGTCAACGGAGAGGAAACCGAAGTGGTCAAATATCCGTTCACCCTGAAATGGCCCATGCGCCCCGGCAGCTTCCAATTCCAGGCCGTGGTCAGCGGTTCCCAATTCCGCAGCGCGCCGGTTAAAATCGAAGTCTTCTAGGGGTATGGGGCTGGTCATCCGTTCCTGATCCGGGTATTATTTCCAACATCCGTAGTAAGAGGTTTCGCATGTCCCAGTCTCCCTTCCGCCCGCTCCTCGCCATTGCCAGGATTTCCGCCGTCTTCATCCCGCTAGCCTTCGCCCATGCCGGCGCCACAGTCCATCTTGTGCACGCCTCCCAGGCCAAGGCCGCCGGCTGCGACTACTACGTCATCACGGTCGCCGCTTTCATGCCCCAAGCCGAACGCCTGGCAGCGCTGCGGCATACCGCTTCGCCCGAGGTGGCCAAACAGCCCTGCATCGCCAAGATGGAGGATGTCTACAAGGACTACGCGCCGCGGCAGGGGAAATGGACCTCGTTGCAGGATTTCCTCAAAGCCGCTTTCGTCAGTTCGCCTTCGCTGGCGCATGTGGCCTTGCTCGGCAGCGCGTCTTTCGATCCCGCCTCTCCGGATGATCGCGTGCCCACCTATACCCAGCTCATCCGTTCCCTTACGCGTTTCAGCCTGGACACCGTGTACTACGATACCTTGACCAGCGACGATGTCTACTCAGCCTACTTCGATACCAGCGTCTACGACCAACCCGGCTATCCCATGGCATACGCCGTGGGCCGCATCCCGGCCCGCACCGCCGCCCAAGCGGACGCCTATCTCGACAAGCTGGAAGCCTACGAAACCCATTTCGCCTACGGCCCCAACGCTTTCACCTACGGCTACCTGAACGACGACGATTGGCAGCATGGCAACCGGTTCGACGTGGAACCCATCTGGAATATGCCCGCGGAACATCTGGATCTGTGGGACTCGTTGCCGGTAAAGCCTTTCGTGCGCCGCATGCTCTCCATCGAATTCCCCATGATGCCGGATTGGACCAAGCCCAAGGCCAAGGATTCCACCCTTGGATTGATCAATTCCGGCCCGGCCCGCGTCTATTTCATCGGGCACGGGCATCCCACCCAGCTCACCGACGAGAAGATCTACGAATCCCCCGCCGATCTCCCGCGCTTGGCGGCCAAACGCCTGCAGCCCATCATTTCCATGCTGGCCTGCACCACCGCGCGTTTCGCCCAGCACGATACCGAATCCATGGGCGTGGATTTCCTGTTCCATCCCAACGGGGCCGTCGCCTTTCTGGGAGGGACCATCCCCACCTATCCCGGACCCAATAAGGAACTCTTCCGGGCGTGGGACAGGCTGACGGAAAAAGGCGGCACCCTGGGCGGTACCTTTGCCCGCGCCAAAGCCGCTTCCATAGCGGATATCCGCAACAACTCGGCCTATGTCGTGCTCGGCGATCCGGCGCTTACCGTGCATGCCCCCGTCGTCGACCTGGCGCCCGCCTCCGGCAGCAACCCCGGGAGCCTCTTGCTGAATGGCGCCGGGGCCGTGGGCGATTCCGCCTATTTCCAATTGTTGCAAATCGATTCCATCGAGTACAACCCTATCCTCAATCCGGAAAACAGCGCGCAGCGGAACGGGAAGTATCCGCGGGAAAGGGTGCTGGGCGAAGGCCGCGCCGCACTCGGCGCCGGCGGGAGTGTAACCTTCGCGTTACCTCGGGCGGAGAGCCCGGACGCCGCCGCCGTCAAGGTGATGACCTGGAACACGAAGGGCATGCGCTACGGGCATTTCCCCCTGTCCGCGCTAGGGGTCGCCATCCGGCCGGTGGCGAAAGGCATGGGCCCGGGGTCGCATCCGGGTTACCGCCTAATGTTGCGAGGGGAACGATTGGTGCTGGAAGGCAACGGGCGGCGCATCGGGTTGGATGGCCGCGCCGAGGCATTGCCCTCGCAGCGGTAGCCTAGCGGGCCGTTTTAGAACAAGTAGTAGTTCACCGAAAGATATAGCCGCGCATCGGTGTTGGAATATTCGTTGCGTCCCTTTGCGAGGCTTGCCATCGGCCAATTCCCCTCCATCACCAGATCCTCGCTCTCGCCCTGGTACCAGGACAACACGAATTCGATTTTCGCCTCGGCCCGCGGGTTTATCCGGTAGGTTCCATTCAAGGCCAAGCTCTCCGCATCCCCGGTCGCGTCCTGGTGGGGAACGCGGCCGAAGGCATCGAACAAGGACGCTTTCGATCCCAGGTAATCCCCGTCCTGCCAAAGGCTGCCGGACAGCGTAGCAAGCAGGGATGTGCGCGACGACGGGTACCAACCGGCTTGGGCGCTTAAGCCTTGCTCGAAGCGAGGATACGCGAACTTGAGGTATTGATCCTTCTGCCCAGGAGCGTACGTCGTCGCGCCTGAAAATTCCCGGCCGGTTTCCTTTTCGATGCGGAGCGCCTTGGTCCAGCCGGCCAGGTTGTATTGGAAGAAGCGCCGCCAGGGCCGCTTCCATTCGGCTTTGGCTTCCGCCCCCAGCCAACTCTCGCCCCAGAACATGCGGGTGCCGGAATATTGGCTCACCGCCCCCACGTCCAGCGCGCGAAGAAGCGAGTCGCCGTCATACACTCCCTTGGGAAGCACGATCGAGGCACTGCGCGAAACGGTATGGGAGCGGTTGTCGTTCCATTTGTATTTGGCGAAGGGCGTGAGCTTGGCTTCCCATCCCTGCTCGCGCGCCCCAGGCAGGTAACTGTTCCACTCATCGGCCATTTCCAATACCGCCCGGCTGGACAAAGCCTCCAGGCCCAGGCGGCCGCGCAGGAATTCGCAAATCGATTCTATGTCGTACACGTCCGCGCCGCGGCGATCCAGGAAAGGCCTTTGCTTTCGCCGCGCTTCCACGAAGGCCATTAAGGCGCGCATGCCTTCGTTATCCAGGGTTACCGGATGCCCCAGGTTTTCGGAAAGCCGATCGAGCAGGAAGAGGACGGCCGCGGCCCCCGTAACCTGCTGGATACGTCCGTATCCCGCCGTGGCCCGCCCTTCCACATCCACGTAGCCCTGCGGATTGCGGCTCCCGGATCGGCTGGAGCCGAATTGCAGGGAATCGGTGAGCGTGGGAATCGAGGTTGGATTGACATACCCTCCAAGATGCCAATTCTCACTTGACTGCCGGCCCCAGGGAGTGATATTCCCGTCAACTTGCGCGTACGGTTCCAGGAACCAACGGCCTGCGATATATTGGCGCAAGGTCAGCCGTGTGAAGGCCTGGAATGTGGCGCTCTGCTGGTCGGTCTTATATGCGTCCGCGAATGTCCCGTAGATTCCGCTGGTATCGGTCCGGCGATCGCTGCTAGGGTTCCAGTTTCCGTACAGCGCGAAACCGGTGGAAAGATCCCAGCGCCGCGCCTGGGAGAAATAGGCCGAGCCATGGTTCAGGTTGAGCGCATCCGACCCCGTCTGTCCGGTTTGCGTATCCTCGCGCCCGAATTCCTCCCTATGGTCGTCGCGCATGGTCCAGTTCAGGCTTGGGGTGACTGAAAAGAAGCGCGAATGGTAATCCGGAGGCACATACGTCTCGAGGCGAAACTCCTCGGCCTGGCCGGCCAGGGCGGAAACCAGGGTGAGCACGCAGATCGACCGCGAAAATGGCATGAGGATGCTTTCGGTTGCGGGTAAACGGAAACAGAGCGCGGCCAAAAACCTAGAAATTCCTTATGTTCATGGCGTGGGGGTCACTATGCAGGGTCGTCTCGCCCGGGCGCTCGCCTTCGGCATGATCGGAATATCCGTCCCGGTCCTCGCGCAGGCTGCCGATCCCGTTCCCGGGGGAGTTCCTACTGTCCTTCCCGGTGGAGTTCCTCCGGAACTCTCCTTCCGTAAGCTCCGCCTCAATCCCCAATTCTATTCCGAAGGCATCCATCACGGCGATTTCAACCACGATGGCAGCGACGATATCGTCTCCGGTCCCTACTTTTATCCCGGCCCCGCCTTCACGGAAAAGATCGCCTTCCGCGCCCCGCGCGCCCAGCCCTTCGACACCACCGGCGATTCCGATTGCTACTCGGTATTCCCATTCGACTTCAACGGCGACGGCTTCATGGATATCCTCTCCCTGCGCCAGCCCGGCGGCGCCGAAGCCGTCTGGTACGAGAACCCCGCGGCCAAGGCCGGCCCTTCCGCCTACTGGACGGAACATGTAGGTTACTCCTTGGTCGAGAACGAATCCGCCGCCCTGACCGATATCAACGGCGACGGCAAGCCCGAAATGGTCACCAACTCCGCCGGTTACGGGGGCTGGGCCACGCCCGACTGGAGCAATCCCCAGGGGCTGTGGGCCTTCCGCAAAGCCACCGCCAAAGGCACTTGGGGCGCTTTCACCCACGGCCTCGGCATCGCGGACGTGAACGGCGATGGCCGCCGCGATCTCATTTTCCCCACGGGCTGGTGGGAACAACCCGCGAAAATCGTAAACGACTCGCCCTGGGTGCAGCATCCCGCCGCCTTCTGGGCCCAGGCCGCTCCCCAAGAAGGCCCCGGAGGCGCGCAGATCTACGCCTACGACGTGGACGGCGACGGCGACAACGATGTGGTCACGAGCCTGCAGGCCCATGGCTATGGCCTGGCCTGGTTCGAAAACAAGGGCCAGGGGCTAACCTTCAGCGAACATCGCATCATGTTCACCCTGGATCAGAAGGACCAATATGGCGCGGTCTTCTCGCAATTGCATGCCCTGGCCATCGGCGATCTCGACGGGGACGGGTTGATCGATCTGGTGACCGGCAAGCGCAAGGGGGCTCATGGGCATGGCTTGGCCGATGTCGATTCGCCGGCGGTACTGTATTGGTTCCGGCTGACGCGGCCCGCGGGGCAGCTTCCGCGCTTCGAGCCTTATCTGATCGATAGCGAAGCCGGTATCGGCACGCAGTTGACCGTGGCGGATGTGAACGGGGACGGTGCGCCGGATATCCTGACCGCGCGGCGGAGCGGGGCCTTCGTATTCTTCAACCAGCGCAAGGGCACGGGCCTCGCGCCCGCAAGGCGTGGCTTACCGCGCCCTGGATCTATGCTTATCCATGCGGGGCGGAATGCGTTGGGTCGCAGCCTTGGACCCGGGAATCCAATTCTGCTTCTCCGCTAAGGCTTTATTACATTCGGCGAATGCGTTTTCCCCGATTCCTGTGGATGCCGATTGTGGCACTCTTCCTCGCAGGATGCCCGGACCCTGCCCCCCAACCGAAACTGCAGATTTCCGATCTCGATGGGCTATACATCCAGCAATGGTGGGCATACGGGTGGATCCGCGGAACACGGGATCGCGGTCATGTCGTAAGCGCCCTCACCATCCCCAAGCTGGATTCGCTCATGAATACGCTCCACTTCGGGGAGCTAGGGATGCGGATCGATTCCGGGATCGCCCATATGGTCTACCGGCGGGATACCGGTTGGATTTCGCAAGCGGAGATGTACTTTCCCGGTTCCAAAATCGAGTCCCGGCTCCGCATCGATGGGGACTCCCTCCGCTTCGCCGACGAATGGACGGTGCTCTACCACAAGGCGCATCTGACCGACAGCGCAAATTGTCCGGGCGGAATGGATCTCCGTTGGTCCGGGCAAGCCTTGGTAGAATACGAAGGCGGAGACACCTCGGCCGGATGCGATTTTGGGACAGCGCTCAAGCTGATCCGGCCCGATCCGCCGCATACGGATACGCTCATTACCAAGCGATCCGAATCCGCGATCGAACTGGAATACCGGCGGATGATTACCCGCCGGAGCTGCCTGGAGAGGTACTGGTGGGGGGATTCAATCTTCACCCAGCGGACCGATGGGCGAGGTTGCCCCCGGAAGGTCGATAGCCTTAGCGCCAAGTCCCGTTCCGTAGACGCCGACTCGATCCTGGTCGCGGACCTGGAAGCCTACTGGGAAAAGCTATGAGCGGGATACCGCGCATGCAAATCAGCCCCGACGGCCGCTTCGATCTGGTAATCGCCACCGTCGTCACCGCCCTCATCGGCGCGACTTTCCTTACGGCGCGGCCCACCGGCTACCTGTTCTGGGTCGGGGGCGTCACCGTGCTGTATCTCTTCGCCGCCCGCATCGCCCTTGCGATTCCCTCCCTCACCTTCGGCAACGGCCGCTTCGAGGGCAAGCCCATGGTCGGCGCGCCGCTCGTTTTTTCCCTGAACGATATCGCCGAGTACACCCTCGACGGCATGTCGCGGCCCCCGCGGGCGCACATCGTCCTTCGCAACGGCAAGCGGATCATAATCAAAAAGCCCTGGTGGTCGAAGGCGACATCGAAATCGGAGTTCGACGCCGAAATACGGGCCAAAGCCGAAAGCGCGGCCTGATTCCTTCGCATCGGTTATCTTTTTCCGATGCGCATTCCCGCAATCCTTCTCGCTTCGCTCTTGCCCATCCTGCTTTCCGGTTGCGGCGGTAACCCGCCAAAGATCGATTTTTCCCCTGGTTATACCGGCGCGTTAATCTACGGGCAGGTGATCAAAAAAAGCGGATCCGCAAGCCATGTAGTCATACAAGGCAAAGGCGGCGGCAGCGAATTAGAGTATTCGACTTGGAGCAGTGAAGGGGAGAACGGTTTGTTCATCATCCCCGTGGATTCCGGGAGCTATACCATCCGTCGCAAAGGCGGAACCTATCGAGTTGGAGGGGGCATGTATTCGGACGTGCATGGCAATCTTCAGGCAAGCCCGATCTATCAGGGTAAGACCGTAGAAGACCGGTCGGAGCAAACCGAATACTTCGACAAGGTCATCCGCATTCCCGCCGGGAAAATCGTATTCATCGGGACGCTGAAAACCGTAGAGAAGAACAGTATCGAGGTCTACTACGATAAGAAGGACGTCGATAAGGCGGTTTCGAAAGCCTACCCCGACATCGATTTCTCCACAGCCTCGGAAATCTTCCCTGAATAATCAAAAGATGGGTCTCAAGAAAACCGCCTGGATTCCGACGGCCGCCCTTAACCGGCGTCCCAGTCCATCGAACCCGGCCCTTGCAACCGATGCCCCATGCTTGCGCGGCAGCGCCGCCCTAGGCCGAATCGCAATCGCATCCCCGTAGGTATAAGTCGTCGCGGCGCCCAGGTATTGCACCTTCGCCAACTTCCCGTCGGCGATAATCAGTTCCGTCGTGAATGCCAGCAGGCTATCCCGGTATTCCTCCCCGCGAATGGTATCCGGTGAAGGATAGGAGATGGAGGTAAATGTTCCTGGCCCATCGGACGGCGAAAAGTATTTCACCAAGCGGCCCTGGTCGTACTCTAATTGCGTCAAAGTGGTCTCGGCATCGATGAATACGATCTCCATGCTTTGCAATTCGCCCCGCGACCAGGTGAACGACTCGGTCCGGAATACCTTACCCGCGGAATCCGCATACACGGCCGATTGCAGAAGTCCCTCGGCGTATACCGTGGTCCCGCGGGTCTGGATGAGGGAATCATTTCCGTATTCCTCCCAGGCGGTAACGTTTCCGTTGGAATCCAAATGATATGCCGTCCGTTCGTGTTCCTTCCGCGAGGTATCCAGGAAGTTACGGGTGAAATCCTTCTCCAATTCGCCCGGCTTCAGCATGCGGTAGTGCGTGACTTCGGACAGGATGGAAAGGGAATGGGTGGGGACGTATTCCAATTTGGCAGGCAGGTCGGCAACCGGCACGGGGAAGAGATGGAAGATCCCCAACAATATCGCGGAAACCAAAGCATCCATGGCATCCCCCCTGGTTGCTTCAAAACTAGCTACCCAGGGGGCCCTGCGCCATGCCCTTGACCCCTTTACTACCTTTACCCCCCATGGAAGTCAATAAGGAACAAGTCCTGCGCATGGCCAAGCTTTCCCGCCTCGAGCTCAACGACGCCGAGGTCGAAAAGATGACCGGATCCCTCAATAAGCTGGTCGACTACATGACCATCCTCAAGAAGATCGATCTCAAGGACGTGGAGCCCATGCTCGCCGTCGACACTTCGGAACGCCCCCTGCGTCCCGACGTGAACGTTCCCGGCCTATCCAAGGAAAAGGCCTTCGAGAACGCCCCCGCGGTCAACATGGATCATTTCTCCATCCCCAAGGTCATCGGAGGCTAGGGGATGGCGCGCGCCGTTTCCTGCGTCATTCCCGCCCGACTCGCTTCCAGCCGGTTTCCCGGCAAGATGCTCCTGCCCCTGTTGGGCTCACCGCTTATCATCCACACCCTGCGCCGCGCCCAGGAAGCCGATTGCTTCGACGAAGTCATCTGCTTCACCGACGCCCGCGTCATCCGTGACGAGGTCGAAGGCGCCGGTTTCAAAGCCTGCCTCACCGGCCCCGCCGCCAACGGCACCGAACGCATCGGCAAGTATGTCGACTTGATCAAGAACGATCTGGTCGTGAACCTGCAAGGGGACGAGCCCGCCTTTCCGCCCCAGGCCCTGCGCCTGTTGGCCCACGCGCTTACGCTTGAGCCCGCCAAGGTCCACGTGCTGGTGGAAGAACACCAGGCCCGCGCCCACGACCTCGCCAATCCCAATCGCTGCAAAGCCGGCCTCGATGCCACCGGGCATATCCTGGACTTCTACCGCCGAGAACCGCGCGTTCCCATCCACGAATCCCGCTTGCAACTGGGCGCCTACGGATACTACAAGGATTTCCTGCGCAAATACGCGGAACTTGTGCCTTCCGCCGTGGAACAATCCGAAAGCCATGAACTTCTGCGGGATATCGGCCTGGCCCAGGTGCGCGGACATCTCTGCCCCTACGCCAGCCAAGCCGTCGACGTGCCCCAGGACGCCGAACTCGCCCTGGCGCTGCTGCAACGCGGATTTCCCGGCGACCCCATCGCCGATACCCTGGCTTTGGCCCGCCTCGCCGGCCGGGGCTGAGCGCCTCCTTCCGCATTTACCTATCTTTACCTCCTTGGAGGTTTCTTGGGTACGTGGACCAGAACTTTCGGAAACACACGAACCATTCTGTGGGCGGATCTCCGACCCCGGTCCCCAAGCACCCCACGACAAGCGGTTGATATTCCCCGAGATACCCGAGCGGCGCGAGCCTTACTCCCACGGGCATTCCCAGCCGGTGAAAGAACCCACAAATCGACTCAAACCAGTGTCGAACCCATCGGCACATTGGCTATAATTCTGCAATTGCAATCCAAGTATCCCAGGCAGGTGTAAGTGTCCAAGGCCCGTAAACCCCATACCAAGTATATCGTCGTGACCGGAGGCGTGCTCTCCGGACTGGGCAAAGGCATCGCCGCCGCCTCCATCGGCAACCTGCTTTCCGGCCGTCTTAAGGTTATTCCGGTAAAGTGCGACGGATATCTCAACACCGACCCCGGCACCATGAACCCCATCGAGCACGGCGAAGTATTCGTGCAGGACGATGGCGGCGAAGTGGACATGGACTTCGGCCATTACGAACGCTTCATGGGCATCGAATCCAAGTTCAATTGGAACCTGACCATGGGCAAGGTGTTCAAGCAGATATTGGACAAGGAACGCCGCGGCGACTACCTGGGCAAGACCGTCCAGTTCATCCCCCACGTCACCGACGCCATCAAGAACTGGTACCACGAAATCGCCGCCACGGAAAACGCCGACGTCCTGCTCATCGAAGTGGGCGGCACCGTAGGTGATTTGGAAAACCAGTTCTACCTGGAAGCCATCCGCCAGCTCAAGCGCGACGTGGGCGAGGACAACCTCATCTACATCCACCTCACCTACGTGCCCGTGCCAGAAGGCGTGCACGAGCAGAAGTCCAAGCCCACCCAGATGTCGGTGCGCCTGCTCAACGAAAAAGGCATTGAGCCCGACATCATCATCGGCCGCTGCTCAGAGCTGCTCAACCCTTCCATCAAAGAGAAGATCGCCTCGTACTGCAACATCTCGCCCGCCGCCGTCATCTCCGGCCCCGACGTCCGCAGCGTATACGAAATCCCGCTCATCTACGAGCGCGAAGGCCTGCCCGAGCTGCTGCACAGCGCCCTGGGCATCTACTCGCCCCCCGACCTGCGCCAATGGGAAACCTGGGTTACCAACATCAAGAACAACCAGGACAACCCCCGCCGCACCGTGACCATCGCCCTCTGCGGCAAGTACACGACGCTGGAGGATTCCTACGCCTCGGTCGTGGAAGCCCTCACCCATTGCGGCGCGCACCTGAACGTCAAGGTCGCCATCAAATGGGTCGACACCTCCAAGTTGGAAACCCAGGCCCAGGTGGAAGCCGCCCTGCAAGGCGCCGAAGGCGTCATCGTCCCCGGCGGCTTCGGCCACCGCGGCATCGAAGGCAAGATCAAGGTCATCCAGTACGTGCGCGAACACGACATGCCCTACCTGGGCATCTGCTACGGCATGCAATTGGCCGTAGTCGAATACGCCCGCAACGTCGCCGGACTCAAGGACGCCAATACCACGGAAGTCCGCCAAGAAGGCATCAACGTCCCGCACCCCGTAATCGACATCCTGCCCGGCCAGGTCAACGTATCGAACAAGGGCGGCACCATGCGCCTGGGCGGCCACGACGTGGAGATCAAGCAAGGCTCGCAAGCCTACAAGATCTTCGGCAACAAGACACTTGTCCGCCAGCGCTTCCGCCATCGCTACGAAGTGAACCCGGAATACATCAAGCGCATCGAGGAAAAGGGCCTCGTCTTCTCGGGCAAGCACCCCACGGAAAACATCATGCAGGTGATGGAATTGCCCGGCCACAAATACTTCCTGGGCTGCCAGTTCCATCCCGAGCTCACCAGCAACCTGCGCAACCCCAGCCCCCTCTTCTACCACCTGGTCAAAGCCGCACTCGCCGAATAGGCGCGCGGCTCCCGAGGTACAATGGCCCGTCTCGTAATCATCGACGACGAAAGCCACATTACCGATATCATCACGCGCTTCTTCCGGGAGAAGGGCCATGAAGTCCAGGGCTTCACCCGCGCCGACGAAGCCCTGACCCACCTGACCACGGCCCAGGTCGAACTGGTCATCACCGACATCGCCATGAAAGGCCTCTCCGGCCTGGAACTGCTGTCCAAAATGAAGGCCCTGGGTCTGGACATTCCGGTAATCGTGACGACGGGAAACCCCTCGCATAATTCGGCCGTGTTGGCGCTGCGGGGCGGCGCCTTCGACTACGTGGTCAAGCCGTTCCATCTGGACGAGATCGCCGAGCGCGCGGAGAAGGCTCTTTCCGCCAAGCGGGTGAAGGACGAGAATCTGCTCTACAGCAAGCTCGTTTCCCTCCACTCCATCTCCCGTGTCACCGCCGAGGCCGCCTCCATGGAGGATTTGTCGGAAAAGGTGATCAAGCTGGGAACCAAGCTGACCGGCTCGGATGGGGGATGGTACTGGGTCTCCTCGCCTTCGTCGGATACCGCCATCAGCGGCATGAAGGTCTTGTACCCTGAGGCAGGATCGATCGGGCAGCATGCCTTCCTCTTGAAGGTGGCGCGGTCCACGGCCGAAAAGATGGATGTCGAAGTCACCGATGCGGCCGACGATGAAGGCGGCCCCGGCGCCTGGTACCTGTCGTTGCCGGTCGAGGTATCCTCGGCGTTACATGGGGTGCTGGTGTTCCGCCGCACCAAGCCTGCGCCCAAGTACGATGCCGTAGACCTGGAAGTATTCAACCAGTTGGCGGCGACCTTCGCGCTGGGAATCCGGGCCTTGGGCCTGTTCCCCCGGACGGTGGCGCCGGATATGGCCGAGGGTGGGAAGCCCCTGGAATCATGGGCCCGGTTGATCGGGCAGATGGTGGACGAGCATTGCGCGGGCTACGAGGCCAAGGGCGAGCGTGTAGAGGCGTTGGGTCGCGTGCTGATGCAGACCATGAACTGGCCGGCGGAGACCGGGGAATCCTGGCCGCTGGTGTGCCGCATCTATGACATCGCGAAGGTGCGCGTGCCGCAGCGGATGCTGGAAGACAAGAACGTGCTGGCCGACGGTGATTTGGAATTCGTGCATGCGCAGGCGGCGTGGGCGTGTGAGCGGATTAGTTCGATACCGGGATTGGAAACTACGGCTCGCGTGTTGGAGGACTTCCAAGAGAGCTTCGATGGGAGCGGCAGACCTAGGGGGATTCGCGGGCGGGCGATTGCGCCGTTGGCGCGGGTGCTCGCTGTTGCCGATGCCTACGTGTCGATGCGTTCGGCGCGGCCGTATCGGGGGGCGTTGAGCGAAGTGGATTCGATTGAGGTGGTGCGGCAGGGGAGCGGGAAGCGGTTTGATCCCGAGGTGGTGCTGGCGTTGAGCAAGGCGCGGGGGCTTTGAGTTTTAGTCCGGTAGCGACAATCCTTGCCCCGACAATAAGGGAGCCTACTCAGCGGGTTCCCTTTTTTTATTTGTATGGTTCTTGTATCGTCTTCGGCAGTTATCCGGAATTTCCGGATAACTGAATCCTCATCTGAATTTATTCGGTGGCCAAGTTCGCTATAGCGAACTAGATTGGGGTTATGAACTCCGAAGTGGCCAAATCTTGGGGTAATTTCCTTCCATGGCCCACCTGGGATACCTTCCAGAAATTACTTGACAATCCGCCCCATCTTCCGGACGATATAGGTGTATTTTCTTGTAAGAAAAGTAACCCTATTTATCTTACAGAAACTAGTTTGTCAAAAATGGTTCAAAGCGTTGAAAATAAGCTGAAAAAGAGAATATATGCCCATGGTAGGGGTTGGGTCTTTACTCCCAAACGGTTTCTAAGCTTGGGTAGTCGTCAGGCGGTTGATATCGCCTTGTTTAGATTGGCCCGAGAAGGGACGATTCGGAGATTGTCCCGTGGGCTGTATGATTATCCGGAAACACATCCCAAACTCGGTCGGATTTTTCCCGCACTCGAAAAGGTGGTTGATGCCATCCGGGAATCCGCGCGCATTCGTGTTCAACCAGGAGGCGCCTATGCCACCAATCTATTGGGCCTTTCGGAGCAGGTACCCGCAAAGGTCATGTATATCACCGATGGCCCAAGCCGAAAAGTAAAGATCGGAAAGTTGGAGATACGTTTGATGCAAACGACTCCGGCAAATATGGCTTCGGCAGGTAAAGTAAGCGGACTGCTCATCCAGGCCTTTAAATATTTGGGCAAACAACATGTGACGCCGGAACGAATCCGGCATTTACGAAAGCGTTTGAGTGCGGACGAAAAGGTTACGCTCCAAAATGACATCGGATTGGCTTCGACCTGGATGCATCCGTATATCCGCGAAATAACTAAGGAATAACCGAAATGCCGTTAGATTTCATTCAGCTCCCTCAGAGGGAGAGGAACCTCCTTTTTAGTGAAGCCGGACTTAGGGCGGGTATGCACCCGGTCGTAATGGAAAAAGATTTTTGGGTTTGTTGGATGCTGGAGAAACTCTTTTCCCTTCTCGAAATTTCAGATGACCTGGTCTTTAAGGGGGGAACGTCACTTTCCAAAGTATTCAATGTGATCGACCGATTTTCGGAAGACATTGACTTGGGATTGTCGCCGGGTTATCTGGGTTTTTCCGAATCCGAAATATCCCAGGTCAATAGCCGGAGTAAAGGCGGGCAATGGCTGACCAAGCTTCAGGAAAGGTGTGGCGAGATAATTCAATCAGGGCTTCTACGCCGTTTGGAAAATGTTGTAGTGGCAGAGCTTGGGCCCCGCTCCAATGGTGAACCGTGGCTGGAATTTCTACAGGGAGATGGAAACGATTCTGCGAATATCCTCTTCCATTACCCGACTGCGCAATCCAATGAGTTGGGCTACGTGGAAAAATCGGTAAAGCTTGAGTTTGGGTCCTTGGCGGATCAAATACCTATTGGGGCCCATCGCATTCACCCCTGGTTGGAGCAGGTTTTCCCAGGCTTGATGGCGGATTGGACATGCGAGGTGAGGGTGCTAGAGGTGGAACGTACCTTCTGGGAGAAATCCTTGATTCTCCACAAGGTATCCCACTTGCCTCCATCAAGGCCGATACGGGATCGGTATGCGCGACACTATTCCGATTTCGCCGCGCTTTGGAAAAGTCGATACCGCAATAAAATCCTTGGTCGAATCGATTTGTTGGAACGTTCAGCATGGTTTCAAGACAAGTTTTTCGGCCCGACTTGGGCACGATGCGATACTGCTAAAATCGGTACCCTGAGGCTACTACCCTCGCGGGAACGCTTAGACGAACTCGCGAGGGACTATGATAAGATGGAGGGAATGTTTATTAAACCCCCGCCGGATTTTACGACGGTATTGGAATGGATCGCCGAGGCCGAAACCGAAATCAACTCCAGTAAAATCAATACTCAGGACCGCTTTTAGGCCGGTCGCACGCTGAATCGAAGTAAAATACAGACTGCGATACCAACAATTGGAAAGCCTGTTCTTTTAGGAGTTAAAGCTGAGTCTGACTTAGTCCCGTGCCCAAAGTTCAGGTATCCCAAGAAAGCCTTTTCACCCTGTCTCGCACTTGGATTAAATAAAGCTCCTGACTCTCCACCTTCAGAAAGCTCCTCCGCACCTTCGCCTCCAAGCCATCAGCCCCCTCAACAACACTCGTCAGCATCCCAAGAGCCCTCTGCTCCTTGATTCCCAGCCGCCTCCCCAATTCCAAAAAGTCCTCCCGTGTATAGAAAGCATTGGCCTTGTAGCTCTCCATAGCGAAATCGTCCTTGAACAGATCCAACGCGGTGTCGGATTCGTGGGGCAGATGCAAACGGGTATTCAGTAGGTCATAGGCAGGCGAAAGCAGATAGATGCCCTGCCCCGGATCCCGCAACAAGGAAAAATTCTTCAGGTGCGCATCGCCATTGTGGACCAGGTAATTGAAGAGTACGAGTTTAAAGTATTTTTCGGCCTCAATCGCGTATGGCCCGATGAACTTCTTCATCAAGTCGCCGATTTCCTCGTAACTCGCATCGTACTTGTAATGCGGGCCGTGGGAATCTTCGCTGCGCTCCGCGAGTTGGGCGAAGTCTTCCTGTTGCTTCCGTGTCCCGTCGTCGTTGCGGTCGAAGCGTTTGGTCAGGTAGGCGGGTTCCCCGTCCTTGAAGAATACCAGCGCGTTCACGGCCGTCTGGATTCCGAAAACCTGCTCCGCAAGTTGCATCGTGAGATGTTCGTTGGCTGGCATCTCTTCCATGCGTTCCAGGTCGCCGCCCGGAATGGGTTTCAGGATATATTGACCATCCACATCCGTAAATTCGAGCGTCCGTTTTTCGAGTTTCAGGGAGTGTTTGATCTGGACTCCGGATATGGAAATCCGGTTGACCTGGTTCAGGCGGGCGGCGGTGAATTCGGGTTTGGTGAAGGGAAGGATGGGGGAAACCTTTCTCCTTCCGAAAAGTTTCCGCTGGCAGGCGGCGCAGAACTCCGTATGCCCGGGGTTGAGGCACCCCGGGCATTTATCGAGCTGCATGGAATTCGCGGACGGTGATGGCTCCGATGGTTTCGGTATGGGCGGTTTTGATCAGGCGCGTGAAATGGTCGCGTTCATCCAGTTTCAGGTTACGACATTGATTGTGTTTGTTCTCGCCTTCGGCAAGTAAGCCATAGAAGAACGGGAATAGGGTCTTCGAGCGGTATTCCTGGCGGGACTTAGGCAAGGTAAGACTGATCGCGGGCTTGGTGGGGTCCAGGAAGAAAAGGTCGTCATATGCGAAGGAGAAGCCGTCCTCCGTTTCCGATAGGGTTCCTGCCTGGAGACCATTGCAGTACACATTGGCTTTCCGCGAAGTCATGACACACTCTCCTTGAGGCTTAATTCCCATCCCAGGCTGGCCAGCACCTTGTTCATCTGGTTCCAGGTAGGGTTTCCTCTGCCGCTCTCTATCTGCTTAAGACTGCGCAGTGAGACTCCGGAAACCTCTGCCAGACCTTCCTGAGTAATCTTCAGGAGACGGCGGCGGGCTTGGATGGCGGTGGCCAGATTTTGGGCATTATTCATATTTAAAAGGGCATATTAATACCCTATTAAGATCAATCTATCTCTGATTTATGCAAAAGTCAATAAAAGTGTATAACATTGCCTATTTAATCAGGTTTCTCTGAAACCTCATCAGAAATGAATAAAGAGGGTATTGAAGTGCACTTTTGAATCCAAGGAGTTATCCGGAAATTCAGGATAACTGATTTCTCAACGAGCCTACCGAATACAACGGCAGATGCTCAATCCGCCCCTCCTCATCCCAAGGCTTCCCATCATAGAACCTCACCCCCTTGGGTGAATTCCCATGCGAATCCAAAAAGATCCGCATGCTCTTCAACCTTCCCGACGCGCCCGCCTTTACTTCGATGGGCAGAACTTTGCTGCCCCGCGTGATGATGTAATCAATCTCCGATTGGCTCGCGGCCGCCTCCCGGCTCCAAAACCAAAGCTCCGGTTCCCGGTCCGCCGGCGCTGTCGCCAATAGTTCCTGACCCACGAATTGCTCCGCCACCGCGCCCCTGTGGATCGCAAGCAGGCTGGGCTCTTGCACCAGCTGGTTATCGATCCCTTGCGATGCATGCATCAAGCCCACATCCAGGAACAGCAGCTTGCAGATACGGGGATTGGTATCCACCGCTAATGGTAACCCTTGTGCGGCCGTATGGATCACCAGGCGGATGATGCCCGCCTTCTCCAAGGCTTCCACCGCGGGCTTGATTTCCTTCGTAGTGCGATCCGGATCGATATGCGAGTACTTGAATCTGCCGCCGACCAGGCTGGGCGCCTTAAGGAACATCTTTTCGGCAAGGTCGGCATCGATGCGAGGCGCGTACTTGTGGAAATCGAGTCGGTAGCTGTGGAGGATTTCCAAGTGCTCCCGTCGGACCGCGGCCGGATCCTTGTCTTGCGTCATCGCCAATACCGCTTTGGGCATGCCGCCGCAGAACAGATATTCCCGTAACTCTCCCAGCGCAAAGCTGTGGACGCCTGAAAGGGAATCAGACTTTAAAGGGTTTTCCTTGAGCGCTTCCGCCAAGCCAGGATTGCCCTTGGCCCGGACGTATTCCGAAAAACTCATGGGATACATCCATGCGAATTCCACCCGTCCCACCGGCCAGGAAACGCGTTCCCGCATGAGGGTGAACTCGAGAAGCGATCCGGTCGCGATTACGGCTTGGTCAGGCATCAGCTCGTAAAAATACCGGAGCGAGACGATGGCCTGCGGGCATTCCTGGATTTCGTCGAAGACCAGGAGAGACTTTCCGGGCTGGGGTAGTTGCACCCCATACGTACCCAGGTACTTCAGGATTTGCGCGGGGTCGGGCGTTGCGAAGGCGGCTTTCAAGGCGGGCTGGAGCTCGAAATTGATCTCAATGAGCTTCAGGCCTTGGGACCGGGCGAGCTCGCGTACGGCCCAGGTTTTTCCGACCTGGCGGGCCCCTCTCAGGATAAGGGGTTTCCGATTTCTCCGGGTTAGCCACCCTTGTAAATAGTCATCAATTTCCCTAAACATGTTTTAATAATATACATAAAATATCCAAATATAAAACATATATTGAATAAATGCCCAAAAAATGCGTTTTTAGCCAGGCGTCGGCCCAAGCACTCAGGGCGTAAAAGTATTCCCCGACTGCGTCACCCCCGCCGCCGGCGCCACCAGCACCGTCGCGATATCCGCCGCCTTGAAGGTATTCCCGGTCAACGTGATCGCCCCCGTAGTTGACTCGACTATATGTTTTCCCGTCGGAACCGCATCCAGGAATTTCGAGTTGGTGATGGTCGACTTCGTGTAGGTCAGGTAGACCTGGCGCGCCATTCCGTCCGTCGTGCGCGTGCTGCCCGAGAACTCGCAGGCCGTCATGGAAAAGTTCGCTCCGGCGGCGCTGATGATATCATTCTTCCCGTCCCAGCCGATGAACTTGGATTTCGCGATGCTAAGGTCCGCGTTGATGCCGGTGATGCCGAACAGCGTCGTCGCGTATTGCGAGCGTAGTCTCAGGCTTCCCAGGGTAATGCGCTGGGCGTTCTGCACGTGGATGCCGCTGCGGGTGGGCCACACGTAGACGTCCATGCCGTCGATGGTCACGTCCGTGATCGGCGTGCTGCTGCCGCCGTCCACGTGGAGGATGTACGAAGGGATGTCGGAACTGATGGTGGAAAGGTTGTTGGGGAGGGATGGGTTTTTATCGCGATCGGCGATGGAAAAATCCAGGCCCGTTTTGTCGAAGCCACCGAAGAGGCCGATGCCTGATTTCAGCTGGATGCCGAAGCTGTCCTTGGCGGTGTACTTACCGGCCATCAGCCAGAGTTGGGTGCCCGCGGGGGCCGTCTTGATAATGGAGTTCAAGGAATCATTGCCTTGGCGAGGCGTGTACCACGAACTGCCGTCCGAGATGCCGGCGCCGAATTCGGAGATGAAGATGACTCCGGAGTGGCGGTAGACGGGAAATGTCACTTTCTTGAAGTTGCCCGCGGCGTCGGTTTTGGTGGTGATGGCGATGTCGTTGGCCTTGCTGCCCGTATCGGGCAGCGCTACCGTCTGGCTGCGGCGCACCCAGTTGGGGGCTTCGCCCAGCTTGACATCCGACTCATCCCAGAGCACATCGATGGAGGCCTTGTTGGTGACCATGCCGCGTTCATCGGGGAAGACCCAGCGGATGTCCGGGGCCTTGGTGTCGCGGGTGACGGTTACCTGGCCGTAGCCTTTGAGGCCGCCGCCGGCGGGCAGGGCTTCGACGACCAGGGTGGAGTCGCCATCCTTGAGGAGGGTGAATTTCTGGGTTTGCGCAGCGCCACCGTCCACGGTGTATTCGACGGTGACGGTGTCCTTGTTGGTCGTGAAGCCGTTGGCGGGGCTATTGATGTGGATTTTCGCCGTGGCGTCGGTACCGCTTTCCTGGGTATAGGGCACGGTATCCTTGGCGATATTGCCGGCATTGTCCGTGGCGGTCACGATGATCACGCCGGGGCCCAGGGCCAGCACCAGGTTTTCCGACTGCCAGTAGTTGTTCGTTACGGTGGTGGCGGCTTGGCCGGATTGCTGTCCGGAGACGGTGACGCTGGCGATGCCCGATCCGGGTACGGTCAAGGTGCCGGGATCGGAGACGGAGCCTGTA
>JAHFCH010000194.1 GCA_023249635.1 Fibrobacterota bacterium | reverse complement strand
TAGACCGTGGGACGGTACCAGACCTTGGTCGTCGCGGTGGCGGGGTTGCCCGCGGAATCCGGATAGCTGCAGGTCAGCACGTTCACGGTGTCGCCGGTCTTGGTCAGGGTCACGTTCTGGGCGGGCTGATCGACGCCGTTCAGCTTGCAGACCAGGGATACGTTGCCCGTGTTGGTGACGAACTCGGGGAGCGGTAAGGATACGGAAACCGAATTCGGCGTCTTGTCATACTTGAGGGTGGATATGGCGCTGTAGGCTCCAAAGTTGCCGGCTTTATCCTGCTGGCGGACGTTGAAGGCATAGGTCCCTTCCGAACCGGCCAGGAGCGAGAAGGAGTTGGTGGTCAACGAGCCGGTAACGGGGGTTCCGCCGTTGAAGGTATAGCTGTAGTTCCAGACGTTGGCCACACCGCCGCCGGTGCCGTCGCCACCGCTGGTGAAGGTCCACGAGGGAGGGGTAATGGTCCAATTGGTTCCCGAAGGCGAAAGGGTCGGAAAGACGGGGCCGGTCTTATCGCGCAAGATGGTCACGGTCTGCTTGGTGGTCTGGCCCGCCTCGTTGGGGGGCGAGGTCACCTGCAGGGCCCAGTTGCCGTCGGGGGTATTGGCGGCGGTGGTGAAGAGTTGCTTCTGCGCGCCGCTGCTGATGGTGTAGCGCACGGTGATGGTGTCCATGTTGTACGGCATGCCATCGGTAGGATAGTCGATGGTGAGCGCGGGCAGGGCCACGTTGACGGTGACGATGACGGTCTTGACCGTGGTGTTGCCCAGGGCATCGGTGGCGGTCACGATCAGGGTATCCAGGCCGGAACGCAGGATGAGGTCGGCGGTGGAAAAGGTGCCGCCGGAGACGGGGGCCACGCCGGAAACGGAACCGGTGACGTTGACGGAGGCGACGCTGGTCAGGGCGTCGGATACCGTACCGGTTACGGTAACGTGCACGGTACTCAGGGTGGCGTTGGCCGCGGGAGTGGTTACGGATACGGCCGGGCCCGCATTGTCGACGATGACGATTTTGGTGGCCGGGTCGGACCAATTGCCCGCTTGATCCTGCTCCTGCAGGTAGAAGGTGTTGGAGCCTTCTTTCAGGGTCAGGCCGGTGACTTGCAGTGAAGAGGTTTCCGTCCAGGCGGCCGCGTCGAAGGACCAACGATAGTTGCCATTGAGGCCGCTACCGCTGGTGTTGTCGCTGCCGGCGGTCCAAGCGAACCCGCCCGTGAGGGATTTGCTGGGCGTGGCGGGGAAGGTGGTGATGTTCGGCGCGCCGGGTTTGGTATTGTCGCGCACCAGGGTGACGCTGGCCTGGCCTTTGTTCCCTTGATCATCGATGGCGACGACGGTCACGAGCGTAGGGGTGTTTTCCACCAGTGCAATGCCGGGGATGGACCAGTTGGGTTTGGTGAAGTCGGCGTCGGCGGCGGGGAGGCCGTTGATCAGGTAGCTGACCTTGACGACGGGGTAGGGGCCGCTGACGGTGCCGGAGAAAGGCACCGTGGTAAGCTTGGTGGGGTAGGTGCCGTTGGGCTGCGGAGCGGCGATGGAGACGGTTGGCTTGGTATTGTCGAACAATACCGTTTTGCTCGCGACCTTGGAATAGTTGCCGGTGCTATCGCGTTCGGACACGTACAAGGTGTAGCTCACGCCGGATACCGGGGTCTCGGTCATCGTGAATTCGGTTGCGTTGGATTCGGTAGCCGAGGCGACCGCGCTGTCGCCCAGCTTGAATTTGTAGATGCCCGCGCCGCCGCCGCCGCCCGAAGTCCAGGTCCACTTGGGTGCAAGGCCGGTTTGCGCGGGGGCGCTGAGGTTGGGCGCGTTGGGCGGGGTCGTGTCCGTGGCCTTGATGGTGACCTTGCCTTTTCCGGGCAGGGACCAGTTGCCGATCGAGTCGCGCTCCTGCACGTAGAGGGTATAGTCTCCCGGCAGCAGGCCGTTGGAGGGAGTGTAAGTCTTGGCCGCGCCTTCGACGGCGACCGCGAGGCCGGCCGAGTCGAGGGAATAGCGGAACAGATCCACGCCGCCGCTGTTGGTCGCAGCGGCCCAGGTCCAGGTGGGTTTGGGCTCGCTGGTGGTGGCCGGTACCGTTACCACGGGCACGGCGGGGCCCTGGGTATCCAGGGTGATGTTGAGGGTACGCGAGACCTTGTCCGTGCCGGTGCCGGTATCGATGCTCACGGCCTGCGGGCCTTCCTTGAGTGCCACACTGCGGGTGAGCTCGGTGCCGTTGACCCTATAGAGAATGGTAATCGGAGTGGTGCGGACCGTCGTGTCCTTGGAAGGCGAGATGATGGCGAGCTGGAAGGCGGAGTTGCTGATGCTGATGACGCGCGTTACGCGGGTAATCCAGCCTTCCGTATCCTTGGCTTCGAACCAGGTGATGACTTCGGCGGGGGCGTTATAGGTGTGCTTCAGGGTCAGGCTGGCCGGTGCGTTGGTGGTGTCGAGGTTGTCCGGATTGCCGTCGCCGTCGAGATCGTACTTGAAATAAACGAAGCTGCCGTGCTCCTGGGAAAGGGTGATGTTGAAGGTCACCTCTTCGCCCACGCGGGCGGGGATATTGTCGCCCGCCTTTACCACGGGGGCGTCCTTTTTGACTTTGACCGAGGCAACCGCGCTGTGGCTTCCTCCGGAGACGGTAATCTCGGCGTTGCCCGATCCAATGGGCTTCACCTTGCCCGTCGCGTCCACGGTGGCCACGTTCTCGTTCGAGCTGGACCAGCTTACCGCGGCCCCGGCAGGGGTTACGTCGGCCTTGAGTTGGGTCACCGGATCGCCGAGCCAGAGGTTAAGGCTGGTATCCTTCAGGGAGATGTCCGTGATTTCTTCCGGCGGGATGATGCGGCCGCGGTTGATGTTCACGGAGTAGGACTTGCTGTCCTTGCCGTCCTTGGTGGAAACGGTGAGGGTGAAGACGTTGGCGCCTATGTCGAGGTTCTTGGAGACGTTCTCGCCCCAGGCTACGACCTTGGTGTCGACGGAGAGCACGTTGACCAGATCGAGAGGCAGGGCGGAGAGCTTGATGGAGGTGATCTCTTCGGCGACTTGGCCGGTATAGCTGTATACATTGGGGCTGAAGGCGGGGGAGAGGGTGGCCGGGGAGGCGGTGAGTTCGAAGAGGCGCACGTCGGCGTGGCCCACCACGGGGGGTTCCGGCTGCTTGCCTACCACTTTGATGTCCTTGGCCATCACCAACTCGCCGTCCTTATTGTAGCCGCGGATGCGGATGGTGAAATCCTTGCCCTTGGCTTCGCGCAATTTGTACTTGGGGAAATTCGCGGGGTCGTCGATCTTGCCGTGCCATACCGAGTCGTACTTCACGGAGCTATCGGTGGACGAGACCAAGCGGATATCTACGATATCGTAATCCTTGAGCGAAGAGCTCAGGTTCCAGGTGAGGTACTGTTCGTCTTCCACGTCCGCGCTGTTGCAGGACCACAAGGCGGCCAATCCGGCCAAGGCCAGGAGTAGCGGGAAATATTTCCTGATGAACGCGAGCATGAGTGCCTTCCTGCAAGTTCCGGATCGCGAAAACGCGATGGTTTTCCGCTGGTCTAGAACGCGATGGGTATATCCGTCTCGCCGGCAGTACCGCCGGAAGACGATGATAGGACGTAATAACCCCCCGCTACCCCAGCGGCGACCGCGAGGCCGCCGATCCACCAATAAGCCGCATGGCTTTTCTTTTCCGAGAGGGCGGCCTGCTTCGGCGGGCGCTCACCGGATGGCCGCGGCATGGGGAATTTTTCCTGATTGGGATTCTGATCCTGGATGGCGGTGCGATCGGAATGCCCCATGCCGCCCTGGCCCATCAGTTCATCCAAGGTCGACTTGAAGATATCCTGCACCACGATGCTCACGTACATGTCCAGGATCTTGGCCTCGGGATCGATTTTCAGCAGCTTGTAGAAATAGCTCTTACCCTTTTCGCGCGTGCCCTGGTCGGCGCAGTACATCACGCCCAGGTACTTATATACCGTGAGGCTTTCCTCGCGGGCATAGGTAGAGTGGGTCTTTTGGAATTCTTCCAGCATGTCGATGGCCGGTTGGAAATCGCCGTCATTGTAGTACGACTTGACGGCGGCGTAATCGAGGGGTTGCTTGGAGAGGGGAACGGTCGATGCCACAGGCTTTCCGGCAGGGTTGGCGGCGGACTTGGCGGCTCCCGACGGGCCGGATTTTACGGGCTTGGCCGCCTCACCAACGGAGAGGGCCATCACCAGGCAAAGGAAAACGGAATGGAGTTTTGCTATCGGCACAAGGTCCAACCTGGAAAGGGTGATTACGCGCCAGAAAACTAATGAAATTGCGTCCGGGCTTGAAGCCCTGGATTTTGACCCCAGCATTCATAACCACTAAAATTGGCGGAACTTGGGTGGATCAAAGAAGTCTCAAATCCAACCCTGTGAGCGCCATCACATGCCCACTTTGGCCACGGCAATTTCAAATTCTGTTTTCTAATGCAAAACGTTCTCTAATTCCTGATCCCCATATTCATCCGTTTGTCCGGTTTTGGCCGGAATCCTCCCGGTTCACCCTCATTTTATTCTCGGCGTAATTTCCTTTGCGCCGGCATATTCGCGGACAGGGGAACTGGAAAGGTCGATCATGTTTCGGACGAAAGCGGCTCTTGCGCTGATAGGGGTATGCTTTGGCTTCGCGGGAGCCCAGGCGAAGTACGCGGGTTGGTCTACGGGGTATCACACGACCTGGGGCGGCCAGTCGACCCAGAATACCTTCTTCAAGGCCTACACGCACGTCATGTATTTCACGGGCAGCATCAACCCGCCTTCGGCGAGCACCGGCAAGTCGTTTTCGGACGCGGTGCATACCGGCAAGTCCAAAGCGATACTCTGCATCGGCGGATGGGGCGCGGCCGGCTCGTTCGAGAGCAATTCCAACACCACCGAGAAGCGCGCGGCCTTCGTGAAGAAGATCATGGACGGCGTGAAAGCGGGCGGATTCGACGGCGTGGACATCGATTGGGAAGAGGAAGGCGGCGGAATCAGCAACAATTACACCCTGCTCCTCAACGAGCTACGCGTGGAATGCGACAAGCTGACGCCCAAGCCCTTGCTGACCATCGCCACGGCGGACAATCAAGTGGCTTCGGCCGTAGCCGTAAAGGACAAGGTGGATCAGATGAACGCCATGTCCTATTGGACCCTGGCGAACGGCATCGCGGGATACATGAAGAAGTTCACGGACAAGGGCGTGTCGAAAGCGGTGCTGGGCGTGGGCTACGGGTACGATAACGATGGCGAAGTCGACATCGATAATCCCACCGACATCGAAGCCAAAATCAAGTTCGCCATTGACAACCAGTTCGGCGGCATCATGATCTGGGAAATCGCCCATGCCTGCGCGCAATGCAACGAGGTGACCGCGAAATACGTGAACAAGGACATCGCTTCCGCCCTGCGGCCGGGCATGGCGCAGCGGCTGGCCTTCCGCCGGGCGAATACCCTTTCCGTGGCCGTGAATCCAGTAACCGGCGCCCGCGAAGTGCGTTATTCCGTGGCGGCGGGCGCGGGGAACGCGGCCACGATCGACCTGGGACTGTACGATATGGGCGGGGCCTTGGTGAAAAACCTGGCCAAAGGCGCGACCGCGGCGGGCAGCTATAGCTTGCCGCTGGGTGTCGGCGCTGCGTCAAGGGGCGCCTACGTGGTGAGGATGGTAGGCCCGGAGGGGGTCTCGGCGGCGAAGGTGGATTGAGCGGGGGTGGCCTCGTAGGTGGGGAAGCCGCCTTCGACACGACGAGGTGGGCGCGATACGAGATCCCCCGCCTTGTAATGTCATTGTCATTACAGGTTGAGTACGGACAATGACATTACTTAGAGGTTGAAGACAAAAGCGGGTCCCGTGGGGGCCCGCTTTTTTGCGGGTACTCGGGATGGATTGGACGGCTTTGTGCAAATGTGAACTCCGAATCCGCCGATTCCCGCCGCCTATCGCGATAGATCCTGGGTGGGTCGTGGGGTACGGGTCAATCCCGACGGAGGATTTCATGGTATTCCGCAAGGCCGCGTTGGCGGCCCTCGCCTCGATCGCATTCTGTTCCGCCCAATCCATCGAAGTCAAAGGCACCGTCAAGGACGCCGCCGGGGGGCCGGTCGCCGGCGTACTCGTGCGCCTGGAGAAGACGGGGTACCAGACCCTATCGGGCGCTGACGGATCGTTCACCCTGAATGATAAGGCCACGGCGATCCTGAGGCCGGGTCCGGGCTTGGATGGACGGGCACCGCAATGGGGAGGCAAAGGCGGGGCATGGGCGGTCCAACGTGGCGCGGCCCGCTACCGTCTCGATGGGCGCGCGATTTTCGCGTGGGCGACGTCCGCCGCGAGCCTGAGTATCATGCCGGTTACCCTGGTCAAGGCCTCAGCGGCGGCCCCTGCGATCGCAACTTCGGCCTCGGCCATCCCTTCGACCGCAACCCCGGCGACCTCGACCGCTGCCGCCGGCATCCCGGACATCCTCTTCGCCGGAAAAACCGGCTTCCTCGCCTACCGTAGCGCCGTGGTTACCGCGGCTCCGGCCGCCCTGGAAATCCGCCTTGTGGCCAGCGCCGGGGTTCTCAAGGATGCCGACGGCAATGAATACCAGACGGTCAAGCTCGGCAACCAGGTGTGGCTGGCCGAGCATTTCAGGTCCACCAAATATATCGATGGGACCGCCATCCCCAGGGTGCAGGACAAGGCCGGCTGGGCCAACCGCGCCACCCCGGCCTTCTGCAGCTATAACGGCATGGCCGATGCCGACTCCCTCAAGCGGTTCGGCCTGCTGTATAACTGGCATACCATCAACACCAAGAAATTGGCCCCCGACGGCTGGCGCGTACCCGCGGAGGCGGATTGGACGGCCTTGCAGAACTACCTGATCGGGGCCGGATACAATTTCGATGGGACGACTTCCGGGAACAAGATCGGCAAGGCCATGGCGGGAATGACCGACTGGGCCACGGCAGCCAAGGCGGGGGCCATCGGCAATGATCAGAGCAAGAACAACAAGAGCGGCTTCGGCGGGGTGCCGACGGGCTTCCGGGACCAGGGCGGGGGATTCACGTCGATGGGGTCGCGTTGCATCATGTCGAGCACGGCCACCAAGGAAAACACCTTCGGCTATTTCGGGGATTTGGATGCGGCCAGCGAGACGCTGCGATACAGCGACGATTGGATGAGCATGGGGTTTCTGGTGCGGTTGGTGAAGAACTGAAGCTTCAGGGTCAGAAAGAAAAGGTATCGGTGAAGACCGTAGCCGATACCGTATCCTTGGCTCCGCCGGGAATCAACCTGATCCCGATCCCTTCGATGGAACCAACTCGTTTGGCTTTGCCCTTGGGGCCGGCATAAGGAAACGCGATTCGAAATGGTACCGGCTTACCCGGTACAAGGTCCCAGGCCAGCTTCAGATCCATCCCCGATATGATCGCGCTACGCTGCAAATCGACCGAATATTCGGACGTATCCAGATACCATTTGAAGTTCGCTTTACCGCAGAACTCCCCTCCTGCGCCTTGTGAAAAGAGGACGCGCGTTTTGGCCGCCCCTTTCCAATTCCAATTTGCCGTGACGATAACGGAGTCCTTGAGAAGCGCGGCTTTGGGATTCGTAAGGGAAAGCTCCCATAGGGTGTCCGTCTCGTTTCTGGATAGGACCATGGGTTGCGCGAAGGCATCGCTGATGGAGCCGGGCTTGGGGCCGGACATTCCGTAGGAGGCTTTCTTTTTTCCGTCCGAAAGCGTAAGCATGGAAATGGTTTCGCCCGGGCCTGGAGGAGGGGGCTGGTTGGGAACGCCGATCAGTTTCTCGTTCCCGTTCATCTTGGCGATGATGCGCAGCAATTCCCGCCACTGCTTTTCATCGACCCTTCCGCGGTACCTTCCGATTGGGTCACCGGATTCCCCCGGGGATCGGTAATGCCAGGTTTCGATCGTACCTTTGCGGCTGATCAAGTGCCGATGGGCATTGCGGCTTGGGCCGGAACATCCATCCACTTGGCTCGTCGGGGCATATTCGCAATAGGCGGAATCGGCGCCCAGGTCTTTCCGCTTGAGCATAGCGGCGGCGAGATTGCGCAAGCCGGCCAACTCGGGATTTTCAGCTCCCCAGGCAGCCGCGGTTGCCGCGATGACCAGGACCGAAAACAGCGCTTTCATATCGGGAATTCGGCCATTTCGGTAACCGCGATCCCGGTCAGGATGGGAACGCCCGCGAGCGAATCGAGGTAACGGGCTTGCCGGTAAGTGATTTTCCCCATGTATTTACCGTGGTCCGGAAAAGTGCAGGGGAAGAATACCGTTCGGCTGATTTCGGTTCCCGCGGCGAGTATGAGAAGCTGTATGCCTGCTTCGCCGGGGGTATTTTCGCTTCGATTCCATTCCGGATACGGGATTTCCTCGCGGTCCTGGGCGAACCGGAAGGAGAAATCGGGCTCGCCGGTATTTCCGTCCAATACCAGGCCGATGGGTTGGGTGCCGGGATTCCGGAAACGCACGGTAACCTCGGTGCCTTTGCCGGTAGGCCGGATTCCCGCGAATCCGCATTCGATCGCCCAAAGGCATTCTCCGGATTCCCGCGCTTTCAATACGCTATGCAGTTCAACCAGGAAAGCATCTCCCTGAGCGGGCTTGGAATGATCGGTGGGGGAGATCGTCAGGCTTTGCACCTGATCGGGTACGAAGGCGGTAAGGTACCGCATGGTATCGCCCGGATCGGCCACCCGGGTGGGAAAGCTCTCCGACCCGATCTCGCCGAGCATGTCCCAGAGTTTCTCGATCTGCGCGGGTTCGCAGCGCGAAGCCCACCTTCCCGGTCGGCGATCCTCCCGTTCGCCGAAATCGGCGCGGCGCTGGAATTCGATTCGGCCGTCCCCATGGAGGATGGTGGTTTCCTCGCAGATGGAAATCCCGGCCGCGAGTACCGTACCGGATGCCGTACGGTAAGCCAACGTTGAGCCTTGCTTGCCCGCCGCCGGTGCGGAGAAAAACCGTTCCGAAAGTTTCGTGAATTTCATTTTCCGCCCGCTCCCGTCGGCAGGACCGACCATTCCTCGTCCTTGCCGCCATTGCTGCTGAACAGCTTCCGCATCTGCACGGCGAAATTCGAGTAATGGCGGACTTTGATCTGGTTATTCGGGTCTTTCAGATCGCCCCCCATCAAGGTCGTGCCATCCAGGCCGTTCTTGGCGCCGTCGCCGTTCACGGCGGTATTCACCGCCCCGCCATCGTATTCGTCCGGTTGACCCACGAGATGGCCCACTTCGTGGGCGCACATGGGAATCCGGTCATCGCCGTAGAATAGCAATCCGGCGTTGGAGCGTAAGGGTCCCGGAGCCAGGCAAATCGTTTCATCGACGTACGCCTCAACCTTTTCCATGGTGAAATCGAGATCGATTTCGTACGTGCAGCACTTCTTGTCTTTCGGCGCCGTGCAGCCTTTGCGCTTGAGGGTATGCACGCCCGTCCAGCGTTTGTTGGAATCCTTGATCCAGGTATCCCGTCTGCCTTGGTAGGTATTCCAATCGTAATCGGGGAAGGTGCCGGGGAATTCGTTCGACGCGGAATGCACCCAATGGTATTTCTCTCCGGTCTTGATGATGGCCATGGTTCCGAATTCGCCGCCGTATTCGAAATCGATCTTGTGCCACTTCCCTTCCTCGTAATACTCGTTTGGCATCATGGAACCCTTGGGGCAGCGGGCCCAACGGTTTCCAGCCCAAGGGAATCCCCCGCCTACTCCGTCGAGCTTGGCGGTCTTGGCGCCCTTGGTGGAAACGTAGGTGGCGCCCCAGGTCTTGAGGACTTTCTTCTTCAAGGTCACCTTGGCCTTCTCCCCTGCGATGCCCTGGAAGAAATGGCCCCGGACGTTATACATGGTTACCGTGCCCCAGGAATGCGAATCGCTGAACTCCTCCGGCTTCGCCTCCACCAGCTTCTTCACCCTCAGGTTCGGCTTGGTATCGTATTTCTTCCCCGCCGCGGTCACCGTGGTGAAGATCTCCACCTCCGGCTTCGGCTTCTTGTCGTCATCGTAGGCGAAGGCAACGGTATGCACTTTCCATGCATACTCGAGCTTCCCGCCTTGGATCTTGGCCTTCACCTCGTCGCATTTCTGCTCCTCGGTGGAGATTTGGATGGTGACTTCGGTGCCGTCCGCCAGGTTGGAACCCGCGGTCAACTTCAGCGCATCGCCGCACCAGGCCGTTTCCACATCCCATTTCAGGTTGGTGATGGGCTCTTCCGGTTCCGGGGGCAGCTTGTTCGGCCGCTCTTGGATCAATTGATCGTAGAAGAAGCACCCGAACCCCGGCGTGCGCCGATCGCCCTTACGTCCCGTCTGCTTCTTGCACGGGGCGATATCGCCCTTGGCGCAGGGGTAGTTGATGGGGAAATTCTTGTTCGATTTCAATTGGAACACGCCTACGCGGCGGTTCTTCTCGCAGGCTCCCTGGGTCTTTTCCAGCAGGTTGAATTCGCTGCAACCCGCATAGGGGTTGCCGCCCACGTCGTCGAAATCCTTGGCGGTGATTTCGGCCCCGTTGCAATCGGCGAAGTAATCGGTATACAGGTGCTTGCGCGTTTCGTTGCAAGCCATGCCCGATTCCTTCATGCCCTTTTTCTTCTGATAGGCTTTGATGGCGGTCTGGGTCTTGGGCCCGTCCTGGCCGTCGCAGGGCAAATCGTAGCCGAGGTATTTCAGCAGATCCTGGGCCGACCAGATGCCCCATTTCTCTTCCTTGTCGATGGCGGCGTATCCGTCCGCGTCCTTGCACAGCAGCGCGACCAGGGCGCGGCCGCGACGTTCGGAGAGCTTCTTGTTTTCGGCTTCGGCGCCTACCGCGTCCGCATGGCCGAAGACGGCCAGCTTGCCGTCCGGCGTCTTTTTCTTCCAGTCCTTGATGTTCAGGCACATGCCCTTGATTTCTTCGGCATGCTTGGGATGGATGTAGCTGGAATTGGTCTTGAAGGTGATGTCCGGCAGGATATGCGACTCGATGAGGCGGTCCGCCATCTCGTCGACGAGCTTGGGCGAATCCTGCCCGTCCAGGGGTTCGGCCTCGCTATGCTTGGCCAGGAAATAATATTCCACCTTCTCCAGGCGGTTCCCGTCTTCGTCGGTATAGTTTGGAATGTAGACGGGGATTTTGCAGATGGCCTTGGAGGCGTCGTCGGCCATGGCCTCGCCTTGGGAAATGCGCTCGGGACCCTTGGGGGTCTTGGCGAACAGCTCGAAGGTGACCTTTTTCTTATGGGCATGCTCTTCGGGCAACTGGATATCGACCGAAATGGGGGTCTCTTCGTTGAAGCCCACCTTGTCCGCTTCCCACTTGGGATTGCTGAGCACGACGGACTTCTTTTTCTTTTCCTCTTCCTGGGCGGCTTCGGCGGGCCCCTCATCCTCGGCTGCTTCTTCCTTCTTGAACGTCACTTTGCGCCCCAGGTTGGGCACCAGGCTGTCGTAGGAGCGGTATTCTTGCATCGAAAAGCCTTGGCGAAAGGGCTGGACGCCGAAAAATATAGTTCCGGGAGCACACCCCTACCGTGAGGACGCGCACACTGCCCCCGTCCTGTGCCGGTTGACCCCTGCCTACTGGGGCAGAATCGCGCAAACCGCCTCTACCGTGAGGTTCACGGCCAGGCTGTGGTCCGCGTCAGACATCTCTTTGAGGTACCCCGTCCAGCCGTTCCCGGTGGGGAGCGAGCTCACCAGGGCGACCGTCCCCGGAATGCCGTTATTGGAGGCGAGGATGCGCGCGCCACCGCCGATGAGGGATTTGCCGACGGGGCATTGCACCGCGCCCGCGACACCGTCCAGGATGCCGACCGTATTCGGCAGCGTGGAGGTACGGCTCACTACCTGGATGCCGGAGATTCCCGTCAAGGTGGCGCAATTGACGGAGGAGGTTACGTGGAGGGTCAGCGGCGCGCGGGCGATGTTCGTCATTTCCCGGGCTACGGAATACCAGCCGGTGGAACCGTTGGGCTCCGAAGTCACCAGGGCTACCGAGGGGGGAATGCCGTTGTTGGAAGCCAGGATCTGCGCTCCGCCGCTCAGGCGGGACTTGCCCGCGGGACAAGTGGCCGTCGCCGAACCCAGGTTAAGGTTGCCGTCATCGGCGAACACGCCATCGGCCGTGGCCACTACGGGGGCCGAGATTCCCGCGCCCGCATCAGCGCAAAGGGCGCGCACCGTAAGGGTAGCCGAGCTGTAGGCTACGTCCGCCATCTCGCGCGCAAGGCCGTACCAGCCGTTGCCCACCGCCATGGTGGTCATCAGCGCCACCGAAAGCGGGACCAAACCGTTGCTCCCGTGGATTTCCGCGCCACCGCTCACGAGAATGGAACCTGCCGGGCAATTCGCCGTGCCCTGGACCGTTTCCAGGGTACCCGCAACGCTACGGGTCATGGGGAAATTGGCCGTGACCATGGAAATATG
>JAHFCH010000193.1 GCA_023249635.1 Fibrobacterota bacterium | reverse complement strand
CATAGCTCCGTGTACCTGGTACGCCTGGACGCGGACGCCGCGCCCGTACTGATCGCCGGCGACAGCGCCTGCGAACCCCGCTTCGTCCAACATGCCGGAGGCAAACTCGCCATCGTATACGGCACGCAATCCCCGGACTTCGCATGGGAAGGCCATGGCCGCACCTTGCAGGTGGAACTGGACGTCTCCGGCGCCGCGCCCATCGTAGGCACGGCCTCCGTGCTCTGCACCAACGGCAGCTATTCCGGCGGGCTCTCCTTCGATGGCCGCTTCCTGTGCGGCGGTGGCGGCCATATCGCCATGCTGGACCTGCAATCGGGCAAGACCCGGCCCGACACCCTTTCCTATGCCATGACGCAATCCTGCAACGCGTCCATTTCCGCCAGCCGGGTCAAGACCAACGCCATGATGTATCTCAATACCCAAGGCAAGGCCGCGGCCATCAATGGAGGCAAACCCTGGGGGGAATGGCAGACCATCCTCATCAGCGATTCGGCCAAGCGCCTGGTGAAAGGCTTCAGCTATCCGGCCGCCTTCGAGCATCCCGTGGAAACCTCTCCCGTTTCGGTTTCCAACATCAAATGGCATCATTGCGAATGGTCGAACCATCCCTATTTCGCGGCCGCCACCCTGAACGTGGAACGCTTCTTCAAGGCCAAGTCCGGCTACGACAATACCGCTTTGCAGGAACGCATCTATCTGCTCGACCTGCGGGATTCCACCTACCTGGAAGTGTTGCGGCCCGACGCCGTGAAATACACCGGCAAGGCCTTCGACGTCTCCGGCCTGTACTGGCCATGGCTCTGGGTCGACGTGCCCGCGGGGTTCGCGGAATCCGCGACCTGGCTCGACGCGGCGCCTTGAAAGACAAGGCGGCGCCTTGAAAGACAGGCAGCGCCTTGAAAGACAGGCAGCGCCTTGGATGGCAAGGTGGGAGCTAAAATATTAGAATGGATGCCATGAAGAAATCCGCCTTGGTACTCGCTACGTTCCTTTCCCTCCTGGCCCTATCTGGCTGCAAGGAAAAATCGGCTCCGGGGGGCGATGGTTCATCCCAGGCGGCGGGCGCCTCCGTACCCGCCAAGCCGCCCGTGGAAGGCGAGTTGGTGATGACGGCGGAGTTGGCCGAAATCTCCGGCCAATTCCCTCCCAACGAGCTGTACAACTACGCCTATGTGATGAAGTACCGGGTAACCAAGGTGCTACAGGGCAGCTACGCCGATTCCGTGATCCTGGTGGGGCATTACAACCCGCGCATCGCCCGCGAGGAGATCAAGGACGAGCAGGATGCCAAGGTGGGCGGCAACGTGAAATCGTTCCAGGCGGGCGACACGCATTACCTGGTGCTCAACCCCTTGGATGGGACTTGGACGGGGGCGGTGGAAGACGAGTACTTCAAGGACAAGCGCCCGCGGTATTGGGCGCTGTGGGCCGACCAGGCGAAGTAGAGCCCCGCCTCAGCGCCCGGGCATGGGAAACACAGGTGTTACCCCAAAAGGCCGCCCCGGGATCCAGGCGCGTAGGCGCCCGTCGGCCGAGAACCCCAGGGTTGTCAAAGCAGGAACGCCGGGCCGGGACCGACCCGGGCCGCTACGGAACGCGATGGGCGCGCCCAGCGGCCCCCATAAACTCTTGATCACCGCTTCCGTATTCGATCCGTTGGGGCAGGCCGTGCTTTTGTTGTTGGCCCAATACCAGTTCTGGCCGTTCGTGGCGGCCGAAAGCGTGCGGCTGCCGGGCATTTCCAGGTGGCAGATGGGATCGGTTTCCTTGATCCATTTGAAGGCGTAGCGCAGGAAGGCCTCGCGGTCGGCCTCGCTCTGGTTGTTGTACCAGGTGATCTCGTCCCAGCCCCACACGTAGGGATCATGGCCGGTGCTGCCCGCCCCGTTGCTCCCGAAATTGTCGAACTCGACGATGTAGGGCAGGTGATCACAGGACCAGCCGCTGGGGGTGATGCCGCCTTTGCTTTTCAGGTAAAGGCCATCGGAATAATTGATCTTGAGGGTGGCCTTATAGGGCTGACCCACGGTCTCCGCGATGCGCATGGGGAATGCGTGCACGTCGAAGAGCAGTTTGCCGTTTTCGACATAGCCCCCCTGCCCGGTGGCGGCGCGGCCCGGCGAAGTATGCGCGTCGCAGATGACCATGTGGCGGCGCGCGTGCTTGTGGGCGTATTCGCGCACCATGCCCAACACCTGCTGCCATGCGACGTGGCCCTTGTCGTTCTGATCCATGAGCCCGATCTGCCCCCAATGGAGGCCCTCGATGCCGACATCGATGTAGGCCGCGGAGAGGAAGTAGAACCACATGCGCGCTTCCATGCGGTTCATGTCCGGCACCCCGGTGATGCCTCCGCGCGGTTGGCCGTCGGCGAAGACGATGTCGGCGTACTTGAAGTTGCGGGTCTCGACGGGTAGGCCGAAGGCGGTGAAGACATGGGCGGGAATAGGCAAGGTCTCGACGGATTTGCTGACGTATTCGAACACGGCCGCCTGCATGATCATATCAGGATCGATCTTATGCAGGGTATCGATGAACGGCTTCGCGTTGGCGAGCAATGTCGGCATGCGATTCTCGCCGCCCCACATCATCAGGGAACGGCCCACCAATTTTACGCCCGCCGTGGTGAGGAAACGGATGTTGTCGCGGGGATCGACGCCGTGGGAATTCTTGGCCTGCTTGAGATCGTCATGCAGGAGTTCCGTGAAGGAGATGGAGCGTTCGAGGTAGTTCTCGAGAACCTGTTTGGAGATGCTGGAATCGAAGCGGAAATCCTGGGCGGCGACGGCGCACGGCAGAGCCGCGAGCGAGAAGCCCAAGAGGACGGTAAACGTAAAGGAGAATCTATTCATGGGCCCACCCGCCGGGAATATACCGCATGATAACGCCATAGGCGCCGCCGCGCGGGGAATCCGTTTTCAAATGAAACCGGATAACGGGGCCGCGCGGGATTTGTACATGCGAATGCGCCGGTTTTACCGGTATCTGACCTTCTTCGGGTTTGCGAAGCTTGGGGCCCCAGCCTACCCGATTCGCCACGGTTGTGTCACGAGCCGGTCGCAGTATGCCCCAGGGACGTTTTATGCCCACTGATATGCGTCCTATGTGAAACCAAAACCCGGCGCGGATGTCAAACTGGGTATGCAAGCCAAGGAGAGCGACATGTCGGGCATCATTTCCATCTGCTGCGGATGCGGATCCATCAGGGAGAAGAGCGGGCTGTGGAACCGCGAGCAGGACTACCGGCGCAGCTATCCCTCGAACCGGTTGAGCCATGGGATATGCGCGGAATGCGTGGAGCGTTTGTATCCGGAACTGGCGGGGACCTGGGCGCAGCGTAAGCTGGACCGGGAATTCGGCGGAGGGATAACGGAAATCATCCCTGGTCGCGCTCAGACCCGGTTGGACCACCATACTGTCAGATCTATCCCATGAGTCTTCCGAATATACTCGATCATGATTTGGTCTTCCGAGTATTCAGGATTGGTTTCTCGGATTTCTGCAATTTTAACCACGCGGGCTTCTTCGCTTAGCATCCAAGCGATCTCGAATTTCTGGCTTCCCGACATGTGGTCGTATACGTTTTCCAACCTACCTGCGTTCATGGAGAAGTGCGCCAATCCTGCGGAGGTCGGATTCTTAGCCTGTCGGATTCCGCTGTTATTAACGCCCCTGCTTCAAGTTCGCTACCATGCAAGGAGGGGACATGGTTGGATATTTTTGCTTGAAGCTTCGCGGAGATATTTACGAGCCGGAGAATTCCTGAGTGCGGTAAACCTCTTACGACTGCGAGTTCACCGAAATCCTTATCAAGGGTGATAAGTATCCGTTTTTCATTGTACGCCGAAGAGAGGATCGCTTCATCTCCGGGATCCTTAGAAAGACTCCCGACCCAGATCACGTCGTGACCGGCGGCAGACAGTTCCGGGAGCACTCCGCCCCAAACGCAACTGTCCAGTGTCAATCTCAATGAGATGTGCCCAGGAACAAGGGCTCGATTCTTTCATGGCCGACTACTCTGCGTGCATAAACAAGACATGCCCTGATGTCTTCCGGTTCAAGCCATGAGTAACCTTGTAAGATGGTTTCCTGCGAATCGCCCGCAGCGAGCATTCCAAGGATGTGTTCAACAGCAAGACGCTGTCCACGGATCAAAGGCTTCCCGCCAAAAATAGACGGATTCACGGTGATTCTTTCCAGCAACTTATTCTCTTCCATCCGGTCACCTCGCTAGCCAAAATATATCATATGGCCCCGGAATAGGCTCTGAAAAGGCAGGTTCCACCAAATTGCGAAGGTTTTGGGGAGTATTCCCCTAGAAAAACGTTCCGCGCATCCCCACGGTCATCACGTAATTCTGCGGATCCACCAAACGCCCGCGCACCACCACGTCGTTGAGACGGTAAGGGACACCCAGGGACAGGAAGAGGGGGAAGTTGGGATTGGTGATTTCCAGACCCGTGCTGAGCTTGAGCACGTAATCGTTGGTGCGGATGCGGGTGCTCACCCGATTGTCGTTGGAGCCCGGGCCGTATTCCCAGTAGTAGGTGGGCGCCAGGGGTATGCTCAAGGTCAATCCCACGTTCTGCGTCGAGGATTCTTCCTTATGCCCCACATAGCCGAACATGCTCAGGCCGTCGGCGCCGGTAGCTCCGGTGCCGGGAGCGCCGGTGCTGTGCTCCCAGTCGACGTCGCCCTGATCGCCGTAGCCTTGATGCTGCAATTCCCAGAGCTTCCAGGTGAGGGCCGAAGGGCCGGCCTCTTGGCAACTGAGCAACTTCTGGTTCGGCGTTCCGGAGAGCTTGTCGCGGCAGCCCCAATTGTCCCAGGCGAAATTGGCGGTATAGCTTCCCCCGAATACCAGCAGGCCCCAATCCTTGGTCTTGGTGTACTCGTAGCTGAGGCCCGCGGTATATAGTCCGGAGCCGGGCTGCACGAAGGGATTGGCGTAGCGTACGTCGTCCGGCTCGATGTTCTGGCCCTTGAAATGCAGACGCTTGATATCGTGCTGGCCGGTGGGCAGCGAGGCGGAGATGCCGATGGAATGTTCGTTCTCGTTGCCGAGCAGGCGGTTGAGGGAAAAGCCCAGGTCACCGAAGCCGCCGGTGATGCGGGGATAGCGCGAGGTGAGGTCTTCCGCGACCTTGTAGCCTTCATATTCCCACAGGTTGGCCTTGAGGGCGGTGGAAAGGCCTGCCGTCCAATTGGGATGGGAGGGCCAATGGAAGGTGAAGGAGTTGGCGAGGGACCAATACAGGTAGTCGCCGCCCACCGTGGTGTTGGCGAGCATTTCCAAATCGACCAGGCCGCCGTTGACGCCGCGTCCCACCCATTTGCCGGCGCCCGCCGCCGCGCCGCCGCCGCTGCTCCCGCACCCGCCGATATTGCCCCAGGCCGCAACCTCGGGACCTGACTTGGCGCGCGCTCCCCATTCCCTGAGGCCCAGGCAGGCCGCCAGGAGGAAGAGGGCCGCGGCGGCCCCGTAGGTGCGGATAAGCGGTTTGCGTGAAGCAGTATGCATGCGCTTGGCTCCCTTGCCGTGGCGCCCGATTACGGGGCGACCCATAGATGCGAATAGGAATCACTGGTGAACCCGCCGGCCCCGAGCTTGAGATAGCCCTGGGCCTGGTTCAGTTTGCCTTCGTCGGCGTCGGCGAGATTGCCGATACGGATGGCATAGAGGTCGCCGTCCCCGCTGCGTTGCAGGATGATGGCGGAAGCGTAGTCGGGATGCGTAGACCATTCCGGTTTGTCGAAGCGTTCATAGAACGCCTCGTCCGGACGCTTGCACTGCCACACGATCTTGTTGTCCTTGTTGTAGATCCACAAGTTCTCATGCAGGCCTTCCACGAGCGTGTCGTTGTCGATGGTGTGGTAGGCCGGGTGCCCGCCGAAAGCCAGGATGAGCATATAGTCGTTGTGCTTGCTGCCCGCGGGGTAGGGATTCATGGAGGGATTGCATTGCTGTTCCCCGCCCGCCAGCACGCGGGTGATGCTGTCGGCCGCGCCGTACAGGCTGGAGGTGGCATAGGAGGTGCCTGCCCACATGCCGTCCTTGGAGATGCCGGCGCGGTAGGCTCCCGGGATTCCCGTGGTGCGGATGACGGTATCCATCGCTCCCGTGGGGAGCAATTCCGCCTTATAGGTGGCGCCCGGTATCTGGCGGCAATTGTCGGAGTAGTTCACCAGGCCGGGCAGAGTGGCGAAGTAGACCCAGGTATGCGGGCCTTCTTGGTACCAATGGGGATCGGCGGTGACATGCACGCGGTTTCTGGTGATCCCGTCGATGAGCACGCGTCGCGCCCGCTGGCCCGCTCCGACGGCGTCGAGGATGAATCCGGGCTTGCCGCGGGTGGTGCCGGCGAAAGCGATCTTGGATCCGTCCGGGGAGAACAGGGGGCTGTTGATCGATCCCACCGTGCGGCCCGTGCCTTCGTCGTCGCGGGAAAGCAAGGTCACTTCGGCCTCTCCGGCGGAGCCGGACCAGGTGGCCAGGTACATTTTGCGATCGAGGGTGAAGACGAGCTTCACGTCTTTGCCGCCGAAGAAGGCGCGCACCGAATCGCTCTTGGCCCAGGCCGTATGGGGTAACGTAGCCGCTACGTTGGGCGGCAGCAGGGTATCGCGGGGATGGGCGGTGACGGAAAAACGCGGCAGTTTCAGGGAGTCGGCATCGTCGCAGGGAAGCGGTACCGGGGGCACGGGATTGGTGCCTTGCTCTTCGCAAGCCGCCATGAGGAGAACGGCGGCGAATATCGCGGTGATGCGGGAAGGTCTCATGGGATGCGATCAAATTTAACGTCGGCCCGCGGCTCCGGGACCCGGTACGCCCAGGACGGGGCAATATCCGTTTTCTCGCGGAAAACAAGCTTCACGGCGATGTCAGACGTTTTATCCATGTGGGAAACCGGAGATTCCTAAGGATTCCAAAGATAGCATCATCGGCATTTGAGGATTGCCTGACTACCGGGCGCCGGAAGCCCGATTCGCGAGGGAAAAATCCGTCCCCCGTCAGGACCGGTCGCTATAGATTGCGGAGGACAACTCCCGGATGGCACCCAGGGGACCGGCTTTTCAGCCGGGGTACTGGGACGGTGGGCGCCGGGACAATCGAACTTAGGGGGAAATGATGATGCTGCGCGGCTATGGCTTGTCCTGGATGGCATGGATTAGCGTGCTCTCGTTGGCGTGCGCGCCGGCGAAGGCACTGATTCTGGGCGGCGCCAACGTACCGAAGGAGAAGATCGTTGTGTATCTGTTGATCGGGCATTCCAACATGGCGGGCATCGACTTCGCGCATGCCGACGCGGCGACCGATCCGCATGCCTGGACCTGGCCCATCGCAAGCAAGCAATGGATTCTGGCGAAGGAACCCAAGAATGGGACCCGGGCCCAAGGGCTTTCCGGGCACGGGGAAGGCGGACCGGGCATGCCGTTCCTCAAGGCCGTGGCGGCCGCGTATCCGGACGCTTGGATCGGCGTCATCAACAATGCCAGCTTGTCGTCGACCTGCCGCGGGGAAAACACCGGCAGCAACAGTTCCACTCTCGATCCCGCGGACAACCGCTATTTCAAAGGCACCTACCTGTACGCGGAAATAATCACCGCGGCCAAGGCCGTACAGCAGGACGTGACCCTGGGGGGCATATTGTGCATGCTGGGGACCGTGGAGGCCACCCGCACCAACGAGACCGTGTGCCGCGCCTTTTCGGACGACGTGACGCAACTGGCAAAGGACATGCGCGCCGATCTGGGATTGCCCAACCTGCCCTTCATCATGGGCGGATACGAAAACGGTGCCACGGGCGACTTCAGCCTGACCCTGCCCTTGCCCCAAATCATCGACGCCCAGATCAAGCTGATTCCCTCCAAGCTGCCCTTCTCGGCGGTGGTGGACACAAAGGGAATTCCCCTGCTGGACGACCACCATTTCGCGGCGGACAAGGGGCAACCGGAATGGGCCAAGCGCGCGCTGGCCTTGATCCAGGCCAACAAATGGTTCCCGGCCTCCGGTTCCGCGGTCTTCGCGGCCGCGGGCGCGCACCCCGGTCACGCGCCGGTTACCCTGGGTTTCGGATCGGGGGCGATGCGGATCGGGAACGGGGACGGGATATGGAAGGCGGATGGCCGGGTCGCGCCGATTACGGGAACTGAATTCGCGGGAAAGGCTCCGGCCTGGAGCCCCGCGCCCGCTGGGGCGCAGGGTCGGGACCGGTAATCAGGGCGCTATGGTGAACGCTTCGGTGGACAAGACCATGAGGGCCGGATTTGCAGGGGTGTATTGCCCCACTTTGACGCGGCAGGTTTTAACGCCGGCCAGCGGCACGGACTTGTTGAGGGTTTGGATCAGCAGGCTGTCCTGGATCTTCCAGGCGAATCGGCCCCAACGCGGATCGGCGGGCGCGATGGAATTGCTGTGCAACGCCCCCCAGGTCTTGCCGTCGTCGGCGGACAGGGAGACGCCTACGGCGTCGATCACGTTGTTGGGATCGTCCTTGACCGACCATTTGACGACCAGGGAATCGCCGATGTGCAATGTCGAGCCGGCTTTCGGGGACGAAATGGTCAGGATGCCCGTGGTCGGGTCGGGCGCGGTGGCTGAGGCGGCGTCGCAGCCAGAAAGCAAAGCCGCAGCGGAGATGGCGAGGGCGCCGAAGAGTTTCGTGGATACGGAGGAGTCAAATCGCATAAGCCTTCCGGGGTTGGTTGGACACCCAACTTAACGCCGCGGCGGGCATGTGGCAAGGGAATTAAATGTTACCGTAACCTGCATGTTTCTTGCGCCAAGGATCGGATTTACAGGGGGATTGATGATAGGCCGGATCCGCTAAAGGTGAGCGGTGCGCGGCGGGTGTTTTTGTACTTTTGCTTGCGAGCCCAGGAGGATTTGAATGTTCACGAGCCCGTCCCCCAAGACCCTCTTCGCAACCCTTTCCTTCGCTGCCGCCCTGGCCGTCGCGACGCGGGCCGAGCCGCCGAAAGGCAAGCCGGTGGAGCCCGAGAAGGACGAGGTGACGATAAGCCAGGCCCTGACCAAAGGCCTCAAGGGCAAGATCATCTGGTCCACCTCGCGGGACGGCAACCACGATATCTATATCATGAACATCGACGGTTCGGATATGAAGCCCCTGACCAAGGGCCCCAAGACCGATTGGTATTCCCATTTCTCCCCGGACGGCAAGCAGGTGCTCTTCACCCGTTCCAAGATGGATTGGACCGTGGAGACCGACGCCAATTACCCCGAGCGCTGGGACACCTGGGTCATCAATACGGACGGGACCGGCGAGAAGCTGCTGATCCCCAAATCCACTTGGGCCAATTGGACCCGGGACGGCAAATCCATCGTCTTCTCGCGGGCCTCCCAGGTGTTCCAATGCAATGCCGACGGGACCGGCGAGACCCTGCTCATCGACGTGGACCAACAGCTCAAGGGGGCCCTGGCCCAGCATCCGTCCCTCTCCGACGACGGCAAGCTTTTGGCCTTGACCCTGCGCGGCAGCGGGCGCGAGACGGGCATCTTCAACCTGGAGACCAAGAAGTATTTCACCTCCGGCGGCGGCTGCCAGTTCAGCTTCTTCCCGAACTCCCACCGCTGCGTGCGCGTCAACGAAACCGGCATCGGCGGGACCTCCATCTTCGCATTCGACTTGAAAGCCGACGGCACCCATGGGAAAATCGACGGGGGGAAGATCGACGGCAAGAACATCGTCTTCATGGACATGCCCGGCCGCCGTTCCCACGAATATTTCCCGCGCCTTTCCCCCAAGGGCGATTACCTCATCTGGGGCATCACGCAACGGGGGCACGATCATGACATCGCCGATTACGAGCTGTACCTTTGGAAGATAGGCGACGCACCCGAGAAGGCGGCGCGGCTCACCTGGCATTCCGGCAACGATCGCTGGCCCGACATCCGGTTCGAGTAACCGGGACCGCATAGCCGATGGTATTCACCGAAGACGTATTCCTGTTCTATTTCCTGCCCCTGGTTTTGGCGATCTATTACCTGATCCCCTACCAGAAGGATCCCAAGCCCGGCAAATCCCGCTATTGGTTGCGCAACCTGTGGCTTACCGTCATGGGCTACGTGTTCTATTCCTGGTTCGAGCCCTGGTTCGTGCTGCCCATGATGTTCACCAACGTCATGGACTATTACTTCGGCATCCAGCTGGGCCGCGATGACATAAGCCCCGCCAAGCGCAAATTGATCCTGGTGATATCCATGATCATGAACCTGGGGCTGCTGGGCATCTTCAAGTACGGCGTCTTCACCCAGGAGAACCTGAACCACTTACTGGCAGCGGTGGGCCAACCCACCTTCAGCGTGCTGCAAATCGCTTTCCCCATCGGCATCTCGTTCTACACCTTCCACAGCATGAGCTATATCATCGATATTTATCGCGGCGACCGGCCGGTGAAATCCTTCGCCGACTTCTCCGCCTTCGTGTCGCTGTTCCCGCAACTGGTGGCCGGGCCTATCCTGCGCTACAACGTGCTCTCCGGCCAGTTGCATTCCCGTACCCACTCCCTGGCCCTGTTTTCCCGCGGGGTGATGCTGTTTTTCCTGGGCTTCGCCATGAAGATCCTGCTCGCCAATCCCGTGGGCCGCATCGCCGACGCCGTCTTTGCCGCGCAAGGTCCGCATCCCATCGACGCCTGGTGGGGTGTGCTGGCCTACGCCTTCCAGATCTATTTCGACTTCAACGGCTATTCCGTGATGGCCCTGGGGCTGGGCATGATGTTCGGCTTCGAGCTGATCCGCAATTTCAACGCGCCTTACCATTCCGACAGCATCACGGATTTCTGGCGCCGCTGGCATATCTCCCTTTCCACCTGGCTGCGCGAATACCTGTACATATCCCTGGGCGGCAATCGCAAAGGCGAAACGCGCACATATATCAACCTGGCCCTGGTCATGCTCTTGGGCGGCTTCTGGCATGGTGCGCAATGGCAGTTCATCGTATGGGGCGCCATCCACGGCACCATGCTGGGCATCGAACGCTGGAGCGGCAAGAAACCCTTCTACGCCAACTCACCGCGGGCCGTGCGCGTGGCCTTCACCTTCTTCGTCGTACTCATCACCTGGGTCTTCTTCCGCGCCGACGGCCTGCCCCATGCCTTCCATTACCTGGCCTCCATGTTCGGCATCGCCCATCCCGCGCCCTTCGCCGACCTGCTCAAATCCGAAATCTACCATCCCCAGGATCTGATGAACATGGTTCTGTGCGCCGTGTTCGTGGCCCAGCCTTTCCAAAGCTACGAGTTCTCCCTCAAGCTTACTTGGCCGCGTTTCGCGGTGGCCTTCTCGCTGTTCCTGGTGGGCGTTCTGATGATGTACACCCAGGCCTTCAACCCTTTCCTCTACTTCCAATTCTGAGGGGCGGGCATGCGTAAACTCCAATGGTTTTCCGTCGCCGCCCTGCTGTTGGTCGCCGCAGGCTTTCCGCTCTTCCAAGCGGGCTACGAAGCCGTCTCCGAAAAGGAGATGCCGCATCTCTTCAACCTGTTCCTGAAATCGCCCACCAAGGAAAACCTCCACCGCTGGGACGACAACGCCAAGGACCGCAGCGTATTCGCGAAAGTCTTGCGCCCTTGGGCCCTGCAGAAGCGCTATGACCTTTTCAAAGAGGTTGCTCCCAAGTCGGTTCAAGGCGCGGAGGATTGGCTGTTCTACAATCAGGACGTCGACTACCTGCTGCAACCGCCGTATACGGACGACCGCTTCTATAAGGGGACCTTCGATACCCTGGTCGCGAGCGGTAAGCGCGTCAACCCGCGCAATCCCCTGGTGGCCATGGAGGATTTCCGCGATCAGCTCAAGGCCCGCGGCATCACGTTGTTACTGGTCCCGATTCCCGGCAAGCCGTCCATCTATCCCGAAAAGCTGTATCCGGGCTTCCGCGGCGCGGCGGTTTCCCCTACCGTGGCCCTGCTGGAAGATCTCCAGCGTCGCGGTTTCGCAACCGCGGATCTTTTCACACCACTGCTCAAGGCCAAAGCGGAAGGCCGCTTTCAATTGTACCTGAAGCGCGATACGCATTGGACCCCGCAGGGCATGGAAATCGCGGCGGAAGCGCTGTCGGCCCGCATCCGGGAGCTCGCGCCGGGATTGGATACCGCGGAAGGCCTCGGCAGCGATGCCGGCGAGAGCACCCGGCCCGCCCCCACGGCTCCCGGTCCGCGCTTCGCCCTGAAGGACACCACCATCAGCCGCTGGGGCGATATCGCCGAGATGACCAAGGTTCCCGATCGCCGGAAAATCTGGTCGGAAGAAACCGTTGAAGCCCACCCGGTGATCGATCTCGCTTCGGAAAAGCCCTACAAGGACGATCCGGCTTCGCTAATCCTTTGGCTTGGGGATAGCTTCTCGCGCATCTATCAAACCGATGCGCCGGGCTCCGCGGGCATCATCGCCCATGTCGCTTACCGATTGAACCGCCCCCTGGCCTCCATCGTC
>JAHFCH010000192.1 GCA_023249635.1 Fibrobacterota bacterium | reverse complement strand
ATATACCCGAACTTCTTGAAGTACTCGCGATGCGCGTTCTTCACCACGATGCTTTCCCCGCTGGAACCCTTGGTCACCAGGTCGCCCAGGGCGATGACGTCGGCGCGCATCAGGTAGGCGCCGGTGCCCAGCTGTTGACCGCTGGTGGCGACGGGGACGAACTTAAGGCGGATGGCCGCCGAATCACCGGTCTTGGCCAAGGCGGCCCAGGCGGCGGCGTTGATTTCGCCCGAGGAGGCGCATACGAATTGCCCCAGGTTGTCGAAGATCTTGATCTTGTAGGTGATGGGCGATTTGATGATCAGGTTCCAGGTGGGTAGGCCATCGGCCTTATGGAAGTCCCCGGTGCCGGTGCAATTCACGATGCAGTTGTCCTTGCTATCGGTGACCACCACCGGATCCTTGTCCTTGATCTTGCCCGGGTCGAAGATGACGCCCTCGGTAACCGGCTTCTTGATGGAGATATCCGGGCTGCCGCTGATGATGGGCACCACGCGTCCGGGTAACGTATAGGTTACGGTTTCGCGGGGGTCGCGGGGATGCGACCAGACGAAAGTCATGTCCCCGTGGTTGTCCACTTCCAGCACGTTGTTGCCCACGGCGGGATTGCCCTTGTTCGCGTTGTAGTTGAAGTCCCCCGTCTGGGTGGGATAACCCAGGGACATGTTGGTATTGCCGACCTTGATGCCTTCCTTGTCGTTGTTGGGCGTGGAGGCCGAGACGGTCACGTCGCCCAGCTCCGAAGGCGAGCGGGTCAGCTTCAACTGGTAGCTGGTCTTGTCCGGGCTGTAGATTTCCGGCGGGGTGTTGGTGGCCTTGTCGATGGCCGTCAGGGTAGGCATATCGTAGCAGGAGTAGTTGCCGGCGGTGGAGGAGATCTCGTCGCCGGAAACGTCCAGGGTGAAATTGTAGGTGGCGTTGGTATTGTCCTCGCGCAACAGTTGGACTTCGATCTGGTTGGCTCCCAGCTTGAGGCCCAGGATGCTGTCCAGCTTCAGGGCCGCGCCGCCGTCGGGATTGCTGGTCATGCCCAAGCTTTTGCTCACCTGGGGCGGGGCCATGGATTTGTTGGTCACCGTGGCGGACTTGGGCAGGGTATTGGTGGTGATGGTGGAGATGATCTGCTTGAGCACGGCCACCATGGCGTTGGGGTCGTTCGGGTTCACGCGGGTGAAGGTGCCGCCGGTGGCCGCGGAAAGCTCCTGCAGGCGGGCGGTATCCGGCGTGGGGTTCTTGGAGAGGTAGATGCTGAACACCGGATCGAGCCGGGAGACCAGGTTCTGGTAGGTATCGTTGTTGGGCGCGCCGTCCGAGATGAAGACGATGGCCTGCTTCTTGGTCTTGATCAGGGCGGGATCGCTCAGCCACTGGTCGGCCAGAGCCAGCGGCGGGCGGTAATCGGTGCCGCCGCTGGTGTCCAGCTGGATGGAAGCCTTGAGCGCGGCCACGGAGGCGGTGTTATTGACGGGAATCAGGGGGGACTCGTACTTGGTGATCGAGTTGAAGGAGATGGCGCCTGCCGTGGAGGTGGCCGAAGTAGCGGCCAAAAAGCTGATGCCTTCCGTGACGACGAAACCGCGGGCGTTGGCAGGGTCGCCCGCGAAGCCATGGCAGCCGTTGTTGGATACGAGCAGGGGAAGCACCACGTTGCCGGTCTTGGTGGGGTAGTTGATGGAGCCGCTGGTCGCGTTGCTGCGGCAGCCATTGTCATTGCTCACGTAGTAGAACGAAGTATCCCCGTCGGTTTCGATGAAAGCGGCATCCGCCGTCATCGATCCGCTATTGTCGTAGATGAACACGATGTCGGCATCGCCCGCGCCCGTGGTCGGGGTCTTGGGCTGGCAAAAGGAAAGCCCGTCCGCCGAGATGCGCGTGACGTTCTTGGGAACCTTGACCGTGGTGCCGTTCATGGTCGCCATATCGATGCACTTCGCGTATGGCTTTTCTCCCCCGGAGAGGGGCCCGTGCCAGTCGCAGCGCTTGGGCGCTTTGGCGGCAACGGCAGGTAAGCATATCGAAAGCGCAAGGGCGAGGCTGGCCGCCGGTCGGCCGCCGGAAAACCGGAGGGAAGACTGTGAAGACATATGGTTTTTCCTTCTCGCCGGGTGCAGGGTAGCTTAGCCTGCGGGCGTCCGTCTGCGAATATAATCCCGGCGGGGGGATCCAGATAGCCAAAACTTCCCGCCTATCATCCCAAACCCTTGGTCAGCGCGGAGTTAGATTGCCCTTTTTTGCGGCGATCCCGCGAAAAACCGGGAGCTAAATTCCCGTTGTCCGTCGGACATACAACCCGGGGTTTCTACTTTCATCATAGCGGGTTCGGCTTGGATTGCAAGCCTTAAATCCCAAAGCCCCTGTAACCAGCAATGTCCGAAGGCTTTATCCTATCCAGCGCGTTCCGTGATCAGGGTCGCGATGGAACCCATCTCGTGTTCCAAGGCCGCCTTTCCGACGGCAATCGCTTCCGTTGGACGGTGGCCCACCCCCGTCTGTGTTTCTTCGTGGATCGCAGCGCGCCCGATCTGGACGTGGCCGCCCAAAGGCGCCCCTTGGAAATGCGCAACCTGCGCGGTCAACCCGTCGACGCGTTGTATTTCGGGTCCACGGGAGACCTCGCGCGGGGACGCCGCCAAGCCGAAGCGCAAGGTGTAACCGGCTACGAGACCGATGTCTCCGCGACCGCCCGGCACTTGATGGAACGGGGCGTTAAAGGCGGCGTGCGCTTTTTGGAAGACCCGGTCGCGAGCGCCCAGGGACTGCTGGATTTCCGCGATGGCAAGGTCGAAGGCAGCGGATACACGCTGGAACCCCGCCTGCTTTCCCTGGACGTGGAATGTACCCCCCAGGGAGGATTGTTTTCGGTTTCGCTCTACTCTGAAAGCCCGCAAGGCGTGGCCTTTGCCAAGGTTTTGATGATCGATCCGGCCTTGCCCGCCGGCGCGTTCGTTGCCGATGCGACGCCCGTAGCTGGAGCATTGCCGGGTTCCGCCGGCTACCACGCTTTTCCCGATGAACGCAGCCTACTACTGGACTTGCTGGCCCAAGTGCGGTCCTTCGATCCCGATATCCTTATCGGCTGGAACGTGATCAATTTCGATTTGCGTTACCTGGCGGGACGCTGCGAGCGCGCGGGATTGCGCCTGGATCTGGGCATCGACGGCCCGGCGGAATTGCTGGAACCGGAAGGCTCCGGGGGCTACGGCCGCTTCGGATCGAATTGGCTGGCGCGGATACCCGGCCGGTCCGTGCTCGATGGCATAAACATGCTCAAGGCCGCCTTCGTGCCCGTGGAGGGCTACTCGCTGGCAACCGTAGCGGGCGAATTGCTGGGCGAGAAGAAGGGCATCGAGCTGGAAGGCGACGCCAAGATGGCGGAGATCGAAAGGCGCTTCCGCGACGACAAGCAGGCCTTGGCCCGCTACAACCTGCTCGACTCGGTGCTGGTCCATCGTATTTTCCGTAAGCAAGCCCTGGCCCAATTGGCGGTGCGCAAAACCCAATTGACCGGGCTCGCCTTGGACCGAATGGGCGGCAGCGTGGCGGCCCTGGATTTCCTCTACCTGCCGCTGCTGCACAGGCGCGGCTTCGTGGCCGATACCGGCAACCGCGCCGCGGCGGAAGAAGCCGTGCCCGGCGGGTTGGTGCTGGAAGGAGAACCGGGCATCCACCGCAATGTGCTGGTGCTGGATTTCAAGAGCCTGTACCCGAGCATCATCCGCACCTTCCGAATCGATCCCCTGGCGGTGGCGGCGGGAACGTGGCCGGAAGGTAACACGCCGGTTACCTGGATAAAAGGTCCCTCGGGTCCACGCTTCGCTTCCGAGTTGGCCATCCTGCCCGCCATCATCGAACAACTGATGGAGGTGCGCGAGACCGCCAAGCGGGACCAGGACGCGTCCCTCTCCCAGGCGGTGAAGATCATCATGAATTCCTTTTACGGGGTGCTGGGCAATCCCGGTTGCCGCTTCTTCCATCCGGATCTCGCGGGCACCATCACGCGCACGGGACAGTGGATGCTGCTGGAGTCAAAAGGCTTTCTGGAGGCGGCGGGCTACCGGGTGCTGTATGGCGATACCGATAGCCTTTTCGTGCATGCCCCGGACGCCCAGGGCCTGGAGGGCCTGAAGACAGTGGGCGCGGAGCTGGCGGCCTCGCTGAATATCCATCTGGAAAAAACCCTGCGCGAGCGTTTCGGCGCCGACAGCAAGATGACGATCCAGTTCGACAAATTGTTCTTGCGCTTCTTTATGCCTTCGCTGCGCAAAGAGGATCGCGGATCCAAGAAACGCTACGCGGGCCTGTTGGCTTCGGGCGCTTTGCATTTCACCGGGCTGGAATCGGCCCGCAGCGATTGGACCCGGCTGGCCAAGGATTTCCAGGCCGAACTGCTGGCGCAGGTGTTCCGGCAGGAACGCGTGGATGATCGCGCGCCCCTGGAAACCCTGGCCCGGGAGTGGAACCGGCGCTTGTTCGCGGGCGAGTTCGACGATCGGCTGGTATATGCCAAAGGGCTGAGCAAAGACCCGGAAGAATACCAAGGCAACCCTCCTCCGCATGTTCGGGCCGCTCTGATACGCGATGCGGCGCGCGGGGTCAAAGGCGGAGGGCGCGGGGATCGCGTCATCCGTTACCTGATGACCACGGAGGGGCCGGAGCCGGTGCAGCATCTCTCGGGAGCGAAACCCGATTACCGCCACTACGCCGAGAAGCAATTGGCGCCCATCGCGGATATGGTGCTGCGTTTCTACGGAACCGACTTCGCGGCGCTGACCCGGGACGCCGCGCAACTCAATCTGTTCTAAGCTTCGGCCGCCTATCCGGGTCCATGTGCGCTATATTGATCTCTAAAGAATGCGAATCTCTCTTCGATATTTACTTCCCGCAATATGCGCAGGGTCAATCTCCTTGCTCTCTTGCGTTTGGGAACCTCGAAGTTGCCTGCTTCTTGCCAACGGAACGGGAAAGCCCTCCTGGTTCAAAGTTCATCGGACTATCCATTCCGACGATTCGATCCAGCTCATGCCCGGAAAAGATCTCCCATATCGAGGTTGCGAAGACTTGGTCGATATGTCAATCGAGGGAGATTCGGGAGTGCGGAAATATACGGCGGCGGATTTGGGTATCCATGCCCCGAACCGAAGGAAACCCTTCTGGGTGGATACTGGCAATGGCCTCATGCGCATACCCGATAGGGTCAATACGCCTTGGATGGTTTACCTGGATTCGATGCGCTATCCGGAGAAGCATCGGATCCGGGGCATTTCATTGCGAGGGGATTTCAGCGCAGGGGTCATTTCCCCCATGCTACTAACTCCCGCCGAGGGCCGCGATGCCCGCTTCCGTTCCCCCATGGAGGTATATGCGAACATCGGGGCACGATTCACCAAACGCAAATGGCGGTATCCAGATTTCCTGGCTTCCATGGAATTGATCCATGGAGAGTATTCGAATACCTTGGGGAAAGATGAGAACTGGAACGATACCCGGATCAACTTCAGCCTGACCAATTATACCGGTGAGTTGCTTGATGGCTTTACCGTTTTTTATGGTTCGGGGATGGGGTTCGATTGGGTAACCATCGAATTCGGCTCAGCGGTAATGGACACGCTATGGGGTCGACCGACGCAGATACAAGCGGGCGATGCGATGGGCCTTAATGGGTATCTGTACGGGACCTTAAAAACCGGATTGATCTATGAGCTCAATCCCGGTGGCCGTGGAGGGTATGCCCTGGGAAGAATGGACATCGATTTGCCTATCGAGTTCGGCTCTTCTGCGCGCTACTTGCCGCCCCATAAATTCGTGGAGGCCGGGATTGGAGCGGGGTTCCATTGGTGAATTTATAGCACTTCGGGAAGCCTAAAAACAATTACGAACGGCTCGATAGCTCACTCCGGTATACCAGAGGAAGGGCAATAAAGTGAAGGCGATATTAGTTATCGGAAGCTCGGTCCTGATACTGATGGGTTGCTACTTTGACAATTGCGGAAGCTCGAGTCCCGCACGCGAAAGCACCTCACCGCTCCAGTTGGATTTGGTTTCTAAATTCGATACCATTTCGGTCCTTTATTTATCTGAAGCGACCGGGATCGAAAAGATCCCGATTCGGGAATCCACAGATCTAGGATTGACGGATACGATTCGAATCGTATTCCACGGACGTGAGACTTATTTTCGGAGGCGTGTCCTGAACCAGATCGTCATCATAGACGATTCCATCCGGGTAAGGCACGTCGAGCAGGATTCCGTGGGAGTCTTCTATACTGGAACTTCCCGCGATATCGAAGTCCTGAAGAAAACTGCTTGTACTCCAGCAATGGGCGGATTCGTAACCGATTCCATCGTCATCTCCCACTCGCCCATAAAGAAAGTCGTATTTAAGGCCAAGTCCGGATAAATCCAAGCTTGCATCCGTATCAAACGACGGGCGCTCCCCCGGATCGGAGCTGCTACATTCTCGCCCTCTACCTAATCGATCCCTTTCCGTCCCTCTAAATTCCGCCCCGATCGGCCCTCCCTGGGGCCATTCCAGCCCCACCGCCCGCGTTTCTTTTTTTATCCGGTTCCGCACATATCCCTACCTTCTCACCCCATGACTGCTATTACGAATCGCACAACGCGCAGCGTCCGGGCCCCGTCCCTATTGAGTCTCTGGATCCTTTCGGCCCTTTGCGCGGCCGCCCCGGCAGCCTGGTCCCAGGCGACCAACCCGCTCGCGGGCAAGACCATCCACCTGTTCAATCCCTTTATGGATACGATTCCGGTCATAAACGTCACGGGTACCGATTATCCCGTCATCAAGGAGGCGGACGGCTGGTTACGTTTTTCCTTTTCGTCCATCCCCAACCTGCAGCCCTTCATGGCCGACTTCCACTTCCGCACCCCGGACTTCCAGCAGCAGCTGGGGCGCACCGGCATGGGGAACGCGGCCGAATTCCGCGTCGATGTCTGGCCCACCGGCAAAGACACCATCTGGATGATGTTCGATCCCCATGGGGACAGGAAAGGGCCGCCCCTGGTGCTTACCCAGCCGCCCCGCCGCGTGCATGTCTTCAATCCCTGGCCAAGCAACGGGCCGGCCATCGTGCTCAACAAGGAAAAGCGGGGCATGCTGGTGGAACGGGATCTATGCGGTTGGTACGTGGAGTGGGTGCTGCCCCCCGGACCGGTGGCGGCGCATTTCAGCAATCTGGCGGACGGGGAGGCCTGGGGTCCCGGGGGCTTCGGGGATGCCTCTGATTTCGATCTCACGGCCTCGCTCGCCGCCAACCCGGACGGCTGGATAGGCGAAACCGGCAAGGTAACCTCCACGTTTCCCGGCAAGGTCGGCGATTGCTCCTACCTGATGGCGGCTACCGTGCATGATATGGCCAAGCTGCATCCCGACTACGGCCCCAACGGCGACGCCGTCATCACCGGCATGGTGCAACCGGCCCTGGGCCCCGATCGCAAGCCGATTCCCACCGCGGTGGCACCGGCGCATTTTTCCTCTTGGTTCAATTCCGACAGCGCCGCCGCCTTGCCCCTCAAGGGCTATGAGTCCTGCGTGGATCTTTCCATGGGTAAGAGCGATGACGGCCTGTGGGAATACGATTCCTTCTTTTCCGCCGACCACGGGTATTTCCCCATCGACAAATCCAACCGCCTGGACGCCAACACCAACAACAGCTGCTACAAGAATCCCTATACCGACAAGTACGTCACGGAAAAGGATTTCCACAACTTCGGATTCTGCATGGAATCGCACGCCTCCTTCGTCTACCAGAAGAAGCAAGAGTTCGAATTCCGCGGCGATGACGATGTCTGGGTCTTCATCGACGGCAAGCTGCGCCTCGACCTGGGCGGCGTGCATGGCGCCACCCCGGGCACCATCAAGATGGATACCCTGGGCCTGACCGAAGGCAAGGAATACAAGTGGGATTTCTTCTTCTGCGAACGCAAGGAATGCTCATCCTCCCTGCGCATCAAGACCAGCATCTACTTCAAGCAGCAACGCGCTTTGGACCATACCAGCGAGACCCTGGCTGACGCCAGCGTACGCTATAAGGTGATCAAGCGCGAGGGCGGGACCGGATCCTGCGGCAGCGCCACCGATGCGGTAAAGGAAGTGCCGCCCGGTCCCCTGGTATTCGAGTTGCAGGACGCCAAGGGTAACAAGCTGCAAATCCTGAACGAGGGCGTGAACCTGGGCGGGATCAACATCCTGGCTCCGACCATCACCGTGGATACGGCCAAGGTTACCGGGCTGCCCGGGGGTGAATACCGCATCATCTTCTACGAAGCCGCCAATGGAAAGGTGCGCGACGAAGTGGGCTTCAAAATCATTCCCCCCGTCGTCATCCCGCCCATCCCTCCCATTCCCCCGTTGGATCTGCCGCTGGTCAAATCGGCCCAGGCCTTCGATGACGATGCCGACGGCATCGCCGATCGCATCCTGGCCGTGTACGACCGCGCCATCGACACGGCGGCTCCCAAGCAGGTGACCTACCGCTGGCCCGAGGGTAGCGCTCCGGTTACGGTAGCGCCTCCGGAACTGACGGCCCGGATCGCGGGCAAGCAAATCGAATTCAAAGGCGCCCCGCTGGGTACCGCCATCGTCACCTGGGGCACGGGCTCCTTCGCTTCCACCTACGCCGCGCGCGGCAAGGACTCCGTCCAGACCATCCCCATCGTGGATGGCATCGCGCCCGTGATCCTTACCGCCGAAATGAGCCTGGGCGCCTCGGCCGATACCTTGCACTTGCGCTTCAGCGAGCCCATCGACAAGGCCCGCGTGACGGCCTCTCCCGCCGATCTGTTTCGCTACCGGGTATCCGAAGGCGGCACGGAATTCCGCTCCGCGCCTACGACGCTGGTCTGGGATGCCGATGGCGCCGGCTTGGCCCTGGCCTTCCCGGCCAAGGGCGCCCCCGGTAATCCCGCCCTGCTTCCGCGGGCCGGCAATCTGGTGCGCCTGGACGACGGTCCCGGGCGCCTGGCCGACGCGGCCGGCAACGGACCCGGCCCCAATAGCCGCTTCCGCCTGATTACCGGCGTAAAACGCAATGACATCCAATCGGTCACTTACAAAGAGACCGATCCGGCGAAACTGGCGGGACAGGATAAGGTGATCTCGGAAAGCCTACAACCCATCGATGCCGACGTGAAGGACGTGGTCTCGCGCACCGGTCTCATGGGCCATCTCATCCGCGCCGACCTGGGCGACTACGCCGTAGGCGACGACTTCCGCAAGATCGATCCCTCCCAGGTCTCCTTGGAGTACCACGTGAGTTACTTCACCAACCATGCCCAGCCCGTGACCCAAAGCGGCCGCATCATCTCCTGCCAGGACGCCATCTTCAAAGGCGATTGCCGCAGCGCGCGCGGCTACCTGTTCCTGGGTTGGAACCAGACTTCGGAAAACGGGCAAAAGGTGGCCACGGGCGCCTATGTGGCGCGCCTCTGGTACCGGGTGCGGGTGGCGGGCAAGCCGGCCGCATCGGGCCAGCTCGATCAAATCTGGGGCGTGCTGCGGGGACCGTAAGGATCTTCGCGGCCGGCTTTCAGAACCGGTAGCCCAGGCCCGCGTCGAAGAGCCACGCCTTGCCGGAGAAGGCTTTGGTTCCCGCCGGGAACTTGGGATACTCCGCGGAATAGCTTAGACCGATTTCCCCCAGGAATCCCAGTCGGGAAATCTCGCGCACATGGCCTCCCGCGTACCAGCCCCATCCCGAGGCAGCCTCGTCGGTCAAAATAAACGAGGCGTTCTGGGCGAGGAAATCCTTGAAATCGTCGGCGAATACGAGGCGGGTATAGCTCATGCCTCCGGAAAGGGCCGTTTGCCAACGGCCGGACAAGATCATGGTCTGCCACGGAATCAGCGACAGGCCGACCTTGGAATCCCATGCGCGAGTGAAATCCATGGCCTTGGCCTTAGGCGCATTGGCCGATCCCCAACTGCCACCGGTTTCGCCCTCCACGCCAAGGTACGGCAGGAAAAAATACCGCAGGCCCAAGTAAGCCGCGATCCGCTCCGTGCGGGCGGTGTCACCGGCATCGGTCACCAAGCCGGTATGCGCCTGCATCCCTCGCGTGAGGCCCCCGATGTTCAACCGCGCGATAGCCTGCAAGCCCAAAGGCGAAATCGTATCGTACTTGAGGATGGGCGTTTCGGATACGCGCGCGCCGGAATCGGAGCGGTAGAATTCCAGATCCGCCTGGTAGCAAGGGCCGTTCATGAATCCCGGCTTGCGCACATTGATTAGGCTTACCAGGGCATAGCCGCTATCGCAGGCCAGTTGCCGCGCCATGCCCATCATGCCCCATTCGGAAAAGCAGCGGCCGTACCCGGCGCGGGGATTCTTGATCGCCTTATCGGGCTTGGCCCCGGTGATATAGGCATTCTCTTCGACGCGAGCCTTGCACCCGTCCGGTGGAGGTTCCCGTTCCGCCATGCGTGCGGTACCGCACCCCCAGAAGAGCAAAGCCGCGGGAAGCAGGTATCCATTGCGGAGCGCCATAAGAGGCCTTTCCATCAGGGGGTCGGAGGGACTGCGCCTGTTTTGGCGTTCTGGTTGTAGGTATCCAATGCCTGCTTGGGCAGCGGGTTCCAGATGAAATTTAGGATCGGGGTTACTGGCACCACCACGGCCACCAATCCCGCGAGGACCATGATCCCGGCCACGGGCGTGGTCGGCTTACGCTTACCGTCCGCATCCTTTTCTTCCGTCGCCACCGCGATTCCCAGACCGGCGCCGACCAGGCCCGCGCCTACGCCCATGATACCGGCCCGCCAATACCAACGCTGCGCATAGCGATCGATCAGGTCCTTGGCTTCGGGATCCCCGGCCACCATGTCCTGGATTACCGCGGCCCTGGGGCGCAGGAGTTCACCGCCGTCCTTGCGGATCAGGTAGGGCATCGCGTCGGAGGAATCCATGTATCCGGTGGAAAAATATTCGATGGCGCCAGGCTTGTTCAGGAACACCATGCGATTCCGGAACGGCAAACCCTTGAACCCCTTATCGATCACGATGGAATCGATCTGCTCGGGGCCGTATTCGATCTTCTTCCCCTTAAGCTTCACGGCTTCTTCTTCCTCATAGCGCCACAGCAGGACTTTTCCTTGCGACAGCCGGAAGCTGTCCAGGGGAGGGGTTTTGCTCCCATCCTTCAGGTATACCCGCATTTTTACGGGTCCGGCATCGGGAACGTTCTGCATCATGTTCATCATCATCATCTGCTGCTGATGTTGTTGCATCTGCATCATCGGATCCATTGCGTGTACGGCGCAGGCCAAAGCCAGCCCCAAAGGCATAAAACGAAGCATGTAGTTTTCCCGGGTCGAAAGGTTCGCGCGAATTCGAATAGTAAGAAATTTTCCTAAGCCCAAATTCCCCCGGCCTTTGCGCCGACCATGGTTTCCCAAAACCCGGACAGTACCTTTTAACCACTAAACCGGGACCATGCGGAAAAACACCCGGTCCCTCGCCCTCTATCTTGCCTTGAGTCTCTTGTGCCTGGGTCGCGCCTTCGCGCAGCCGCCCACCGACAGCCTCAACGGCAAGACCATCCACATCTATTTCGAGTCGGACAACTTCAGCACCTTCTATTTCCAGAACGGGGACATCGCCCTCAAGAGCGATTCCAAATACAACTATTCGATCACCCTCACCGGCATCGGCCTGTATACGCAGGATTTCTTCTTCACCAGCAACGGCACCGCGCCCGAGGGCGAGCATTACAAATGGAAGTTCGGGAAAACCGGGCTCAATGCCAGCGATGAAGGCCGCCTCAAGGTTTCCGATTTCCAGGGCCATAAGGAGATGTGGATCGTCGTCGACCCTTCCGGTCCCGTCACCGCGCCGCCCCTTATCCTCTTCGAAGCGCCCAAGACCGTGAACATCCTCAATCCCTGGCCCACCACGGCGCCCAAGATCCTGTACGGGACCAAGACCCGCGCCATGACCACCACGCCTGGCCGCTGCGGCTGGTTCACGTCGCTTATCCTCGATCCCACCCTGACCAAATTGCACTTCTCCGAAGTCAACGATGCCGATACCTATGGCGCCGGCGGCTTCGGCAGCCCCACCGACATCGATATCGGGGCACTCTTCACGGCCAAGGGCGGCAACTTGTGGCTCAATACCGAATCCAACACCTGGGGCGCCGTATGGCCCAACGTGGACGGCGATTGCCAATACCTGATGGCCGCCACCGTGCGCGACTTCTCCTCGGGGCACCCCGATTTCGATTTCCCCGGATTGCAAGGCGACTTCCTGCTCAAGGGCATGGTGCAGCCGACCATCGGTCCCAATCGCCATCCCGTGCGCAGCGCCGCGGCCTCCAAGCCTCCGGTCACCTTCGATAAATTCGATTCCTGGTGGGTTACCGATTCCACCAATGCCACCCCTTCGCTGCGCAGCTACGAAAGCTGTACCGACATTCCCATGAGCAAGAGCAGCGACGGGCTATGGGAATACGACAGCTACCGCGACAGCCCCCTCGACCACA
>JAHFCH010000320.1 GCA_023249635.1 Fibrobacterota bacterium | reverse complement strand
ATCGAATACTTGCCCCCGCCGCTAAGGGCATGGTTCTTGCCGGCGAGGGTGAAACGGGAGCCGGCCGGCAAAGCGGGCAGGTCCGCCGTAAGCTTTACGTCCGCAGTGAGCTCGTAGGCGCCGGTACCCCGCAGGAGAGCCGCCTTCAATTCCGCTTCCGTGGACAGGGTCGCCGCATCCAGCGCTCCGGCCAAAGCCAAGGCTATCGATATTCCGTTCCGGTTCCGCATGGGTGGTTCCCTTAGGGTTGGGCGTTGATAAGGGTCCGGAGAAGATGGCCGCGCAGGTCGAAGCGCTTGTATCGGCGGAGTCCCGGTTTCCCTCCCGGGGCCCGGTAGGCCGGCTTGATCGCAATGGCCTGACCATAGGTGGCGTACCAGAGGTAGCCGGTCTCGACCTGCATGCCGGAAGTTCCCCAAACATCCACGCCTGCATAGACGTATTGCCATTCCACGAATTCGCCCGCCTTGAATCCGGCGACCGTGGCGTCGAATCTTCCATTCGCCTCGTGCATGGGATAGCCCGTTACCGTTCCGTTCTTGCGGACGATCAGGTTGACGAACCGGGAGCCGGTTGCGGGCTGCATCCAAAAGGCGAGGGATCCGTTGCCCGCATCCGCCGCCCCTTCCGAGAAGTGCTTATAGGGCGGGGGCGTAAGGGACGGGACCGGTTGCGATCCGCTGTACACGCGCACGTAGTCGACTTGGAAACGCATCGGCGTTACCGTGGTCTCATCCGGCGCCCCGTCGAAGCCGCCGCCTATGGCCAGGTCGAATTTGATGTGGCTGGGCTGATCGAAGGGATAAGGATTGGTGGCCAGGTCGGCTTTGGTATAACGTTGGAAGATCTGATCGTCCAGGTACCAACGATGTTCGGTGGGGGTCCATTCATACGCGAATACGTGCCAATCGTCATGGAAATTCCCGTTCCCCAACTCGAATACATTGAATCGGTATTGCCAGTTACCGTCGGTATTGCGGAAGTGGATGGCGCCCGAGGTCCACGCGGAACTGCTGCCTTTCCCTTCCATAATGTCCACTTCGCCGCAATCCGGCCAGGTGGATTCCCCTTTCGCCCAACTCTGCGGCATCAGCCAGAACGCCGGCCACATGGATCGGCTCACAGGCAGTTTCATTCTCGCTTCGAAGCGGCCGTACAGCCAATTATGGGAGTTCTGGGTGGTAATGCTACCGGAAGTGAACTGCATATCCCCCATCGGTTCCTTGCGCAGCTCGATCGTCAGGGCCCCGTTTTCGACCCGGGTATTCTCCATACGCCTCTGCATGTAATACTGGGATTCCCAGTTGCGGATATATCCTTCTTCGTAACTCCACACCGCGGGATCGGGAAGACCTGAGTAGTTGAATTCCTCATTCCAAACCAGCTTCCAGGCCGCGGAGGTTTTCGCTGGTAGGCCCGCGGACAGCAGGCAGAGGAACGCGGCAATCGCGGACGTTCCGCTTTTCGGGTTAGGCGCCACTATTTTCCTCCGGCCTCTTTTAGGGGAATCTATGGCGGCCGCTTCCGTGGGCGTCCCGATTCGGGGGGCATGCCGATATACCGCTCACGCTCTGCTCCCGTCGCGGAAGTCGCCGCCTGCTTGCGCCTCGCGCGGAAAGCGAGAGCAAACCGCGAGCGGTAAAGGCCCGCAGGGTTGCAATCGTCGATTGGAAGCGCTTCACCGGGGGTAGATTCCCGGTTCCCCGACGCAGGGATACGCTTCCGCCCGGAGGGAATGGTGAAGGGTGAAAATGAAAAAAGCGACGCTAAGCCTCTGCCTGGCCATGGCCCTCGCCACCGCTTTCATCGCATGCCTGGCCGATTACCAGGACCAGTACAAGCTCCAGCGCAGCGGCCGTTTCCAACCCGTGCACAAAGAGAACACCCTGCGCGAATGCTCCGATAGACTGGACAACGACAACAATGGGCTGATCGATTGCGCGGACACCGCATGCTTGGTCTTCTCCTTCTGCCATCCCGATACCGCCAATCCTAACGCGGAGAACACCCTGGCCTTGTGCACCGACAAGCTCGACAACGATGGCAACGGCAACATCGATTGCGACGATACCCCCTGCAAAAACTTCCTTCAATGCGCCAAGGTCATCACCGCATGCAAGGATACGGCCGCGGCCCCGTCATTGAAATTCGAGGTCACCCTCTACGATCACCCGCCCGGCCCGGAGTTCCAAGCCACCTGCACCAACCCCGGAGGCTGCCCAGACGGTGTCATCAAGGGCATGGTCCAGTCCAAGCTGGATGCCGAAGGCAGGCCGGTTTTCAAGGCGATCGAGTATTCCAAACTGGATACCTTCGACATAATCAATTGGAATCCCGCCGGCAATCCGGCGGGTTACACGGGGTGCCCGGGATGCGGTTGGTGGAACCAGAACATCGCCAGTTGGTGGCGACCCGGGCCCGGTGTGGTAATCACCAAGGATTCCTTGACCTTCAAGCATATCGGCGACAATGTCTACGAGTACCTGAACCGGAGATTCTTTCCCGTGGGCGAGAACAATTACGGATTCGCCGTCCACATGCAGCGCAAATTCAAATACGTGGCCGCGGGAACCAAAACGCAAATCTTTTCCTTCGCCGGGGACGATGATGCCTGGGTATTCCTGAACGGCAATCTGGTCATCGATTTAGGCGGGATCCACAATCCCCGTTTCTCATTCTTCGTGCTCGGGACCGAAGCCGACCGGTATGGGATCAGGGAGGGGGACGAAGTGACCATCGATTTCTTCCAAGCGGAAAGAATGCCTTCGGGGACCCAGGCCATCATCAGTACCAGCGTTCCCTGCCAGAACCAATGAGTAGCCAAGGCCCGCGTGCCGGATGGGATGCGAGAAGAGCTGTACCCGAAATGGGATAAATAAGCCATGAAAGTGATTTATAACATGCCGTAAATAAATGGTTTATGGAAATTAATGTACCCAAAATCCTCCCGGAAAATCCCAATGTAGGCGGAAACCCCCAGCGCTGACCGCCACCCCGCCCGATATTCACGAAGGTCGCCAACAGGGGGGTAGGCTGTGAATCTTCGCGCTCGGCCCGGTACGGGCCGCATCCCGACAATCCTCATCGCGATTTGGCTCTCGTGTATTTGCCCATCAAGCTATGCCGGGGCCGTGGAAACCGGCGCAGATCGGATCACCACCCTCAATCCACGTTATGATCTGAAGCGCATCCGTCCCTCCAATTTCGAACCCCGGGTAACCGGCATGGCTTTCCGCGCCGACGGGAAATTGGTGCTGAGCACGGTGAATACCCTGTTCGGTGCCGACTGGGCGGCAGGCATGGGGGCCGATGCCAAAAGCCTGTACCTGCTTTCCGGAATCGATGGACCCGATCCGGAAAAGATTATCGTGAAGAAGATCGCCGGCCCGGATGGGGCCGCCAAGCTGGTGGATCCGCAAGGCATCGTCATCCTCGACGGCGCCTATTATGTCTCTGACAAGGACAAGCTCCTCAAGCTGGAGGACAGCAACGGCGATGATGTCATCGATGTCCGCACCGAAGTGGCCCATTGGAAATGGGGCAAGAGCAACCATGAGTTCGCCTTCGGCCCGGCTTATAAGGACGGCTACTTCTATCTGACCACTTCGGTTCAGTTGGCGGGACCGGGGCCTTCGGCCAAGGTGCAGAACGTGGATGAGCGCGGGACCTGCCTGAAGGTATCGCGCGCGGACGGATCGGTCGAGGTGATCGCCGGCGGCCTGAGGACGCC
>JAHFCH010000319.1 GCA_023249635.1 Fibrobacterota bacterium | reverse complement strand
GGCCGAATCGGTGATCCACGTATCGAAGTTATTCCATCCGGAAAACATGAAGGCGCTGGGGGATTCCCACTTGGTCCCATCCGCCAGGAGAATCCGGTGCTTGGCGCGGCCCATGGCTTGCCGCTTCACTTCCGCTTCACTCAATTCGGTCGTGGAAGCTCCCTCTGGCGCCAAGCCTGAAGCGCCGAGGAAAGCGATGTCGAATCGGAGCTTGGACAACCACTCCAGCGCCAGGCCCCCTACCATGGCCCGGCTGATCTCCCGGAGTTCGCCGCCCAGGCACACCAAGCGGGCGCGCCTACGGATGGGGATGTTCACAAGCGGCGACGAATTGGTGAATAGCCCAAGATCCTCGCGTGAAAGCAGGATGCGACCGACCTCGAGGCAAGTGGTTCCGCTGTCCACGAACACGGTGGAACCCGCGGGCACCATGGCAGCGGCGCCCTCGGCGATGGCTTGCTTTCCCGCAGGGGATTCGCGCAGTCGCTGGTCATAGGTAGGTTCTCCCGCGACGAAATCGGAATGCAGGACCCCGCCATGGGTACGTACCAAATCCCCCTTCTTTTCCAGAAAGCTCAGGTCCCGCCGGACCGTTGCAGGCGAGGCGTCGATGATGCCCAGCAGTTCATGGATCGTAAGGGAAGCCTTGCGCTTGAGGGCCTCGAGAATCGCTTTTTGCCGTTCTTGAGCGAGCATAGTTCCGAAATCTATTGTCTGACCCAGAATCGGTCAATCATACCCGTGTATCCCGGTGTTGAAGAATCGTCCCCAATAAAGATTGTTTAGGATTATATTAATATGAACTAATCTTAATCAATCAAAATGAGCCCATCCAAATCTCCTTCCGAGAACCTCTCGCTCCTGCATGCGGAGCTCCGTGCTTTCCTTCCCGCCGATCGCCTATTGAGCGATGCCCTGTCCCTGGCGGCCCACGCAGGCGATGCCTCCTTTTACAAGCTTACCCCCCAGCTAGTCGCCAGGGTGGGCGGCGAGGAAGAGGCATCCGCCCTATTGGCCGCATGCTACCGGCATCGGGTACCCGTAACCTTCCGTGCCGCCGGCACCAGCCTGTCAGGACAAGGCGTTACCGATTCCATCCTCATGCCCGTAGCCCGTTCCTTCTCTCGGGCGCAGGTGCTGGACGGAGGGAGCCGCATCCGGCTGCAACCCGCCGTGATAGGCGCTGCGGCGAACCGGATATTGGCCCCTTATGGCCGCAAGCTGGGGCCTGATCCCGCCTCCCTGGATGCGGCCATGATCGGCGGCATCGCCGCTAACAACGCTAGCGGGATGTGCTGCGGGACAACCGCCAACTGCTATCGTACCTTGGATTCCTTGCGCGTCGTACTCGCGGACGGCTCGGTGCTTGATACGTCCGATCCAGCGAGCCGCCGGGAGTTCGCATCGAGGCACGCGGGCCTCCTCGAGGGCTTATCCGGGCTGGCCGCCGAGGTTCAGGCCGACGCGCCATTGCGCGATCTCATTGCCCGTAAGTACGGGATGAAAAATACGACGGGATACGGGCTTAATTCCTTGGTGGATTACCAAGATCCCTTCGATATCCTGCAGCACTTGATGATCGGGTCGGAAGGGACCCTGGGCTTTATTTCCGAGATCACCCTGCGGACCGTGCCCGATTTTCCCCGCAAGGCGGCCATCTTGGCGTTCTTCGCCGACGCGGCCTCGTTAGGCGCGGCGCTCACCGGCCTGGCTGTGGCTCCGGTGGAAGCCGTCGAATACATGGATGAGGCATCCTTGCGATCCGTCGCGTCGCATCCCGAAATCGCCGCCTCAGGGGGCCTAGAGGGCCGGTCGGCCTTATTGATAGAAATCCGCGGGCGCCATGACGGGGAGTTGCGCGCCCATATAGACCTAGTGCGGCAAGTGTTGCGGTTTCATGAAGCGCCCACCCTGGCCATCGTGGCCATGGATACCGCATTATACCATAAAATATGGTCTATCCGAAAAGGCCTTTTCCCGGCGATAGGCGCCCTGCGGCCTGCCGGAACGACTATCATCATCGAGGACGTGGCCTTTCCGGTTAGTCGGCTCGTAGCGGCATTGGCGGATCTGCGCGGCCTTCTCGACGCCCACGGATACCTCGAGTCAATCATATATGGCCATGCCTTGGCAGGCAATCTCCACTTCGTGTTCTGGCATGACTTCGGGAGGCCCTCCGAGGTGGGGCGATACGCGGAATTCATGGATGCGCTTGCGGCGCTCGTCATCGGCAAGTACCAGGGTTCGCTCAAGGCCGAGCACGGGACGGGAAGAAACATGGCCCCGTTCGTGGAGCGCGAGTGGGGGAGCCAGGCTTACGAGATAATGCGCCGGATCAAGGATCTCTTTGATCCCTTGGGCATCCTCAATCCCGATGTTCTTATGAGCGCCGACGAGCGTATCCACCTCAAGCACTTGAAACCCTCGCCGCGTACCCATCCCGTAGTGGACCAGTGCATCGAGTGCGGGTTCTGCGAGCCGATCTGCCCCTCACGGAACCTAACCCTCACTCCCCGCCAACGCATCGCCGTCCGCCGGGAGATGGCAACCCTCCAGGCTGGGGTGGGGAAGGGCTCGCGCGTCGATTCCATCCGCTTGAACGCCTTGCGGCAGGGCTTTAAGTACGCGGGCGAACAAACCTGCGCGACTGATGGCCTTTGCGCAACGAAGTGCCCCGTAGGCATCGATACCGGAACCTTAATCAAATCCCTGCGGGGTGAATCCAGGCCGGTTTGGAAAACGGCCCTCGCGGGATTCGCTGCGAGGCATTTCTGTCTTCTCACCCGGAGCGTGCGCATTGGCTTGCGCGCATACCACGGAATCCCTGGATTACCTCTGCTCCTGCGAATCCTGGGTACCCTTCTGCCGCGAGCGATTCCACCGGGGCTTAAGTACTTGCCGCGTGCAGCGAAACCAGCCTCCATTCCGTTGTCCACTTCGGGCCCAGCGGGGCGGGTTCTGTACTTCCCGAGCTGCGTCAACAGGGTCTTCGGCCCCCATCGCCCGGACGATCCTCCCCTCAATTCTGTCATCATCGAGTTGTTGCAACGGGCTGGGTTCGAAGTGCGCCTGATCCCTGGCTTGGAAGGGTTGTGCTGTGGTTTGGCTTTCGCATCCAAGGGCTTTGCGCACGCCGCGGACGCCAAGTTGAACGGGATCCAGGAGGCCTTGGATGCTTCCGGATGGGGTGAGGTCGATCTGATTTGCGATGCCGCACCCTGTACGCAGAGGCTGGTGCAAAGCCTTAGCGGTAGTCGGCGTATCTATGATGCGTCAAATTTCCTGGCCGAGCGGGTCCTGCCCCGCGTCCCCATTACCGCGCGCAAAGGAACAATCGCACTCCATCTTCCTTGTAGTCTCGTCCGAATGCAGACGGATGGTGCACTCACTGTCCTCGCAGAAGCGTGCGCTGAGCGCGTAATACGGCCCTCCGGGATGGACTGCTGTGGCGTCGCCGGGGATCGGATCTTTACCCATCCCGAATTACCGCTTACTGCTTGCGAACCCTTAGGCGACGGGCTTCCGGCGGGATGCAGGGACGGCTACTCAGCGAGCCGCACTTGCGAGATCGGACTCGGTGCCGCCGCGGGAATCTCCTACCGCTCCATCGCGTATTTGTTGCATGAATCCATTTTCGTCCAGGTCCCAGAGGGATCTCCAAGGAACTCGTCCCCACCACGAGGGTCCGGCCATAGGGGCCTGGGCTCCCAACCACCAAACCCAGCCAAAGGCA
>JAHFCH010000191.1 GCA_023249635.1 Fibrobacterota bacterium | reverse complement strand
CTTGTTCATGACCCAGAACAACCTGACGCCCGATACCGTCATCTCCAAGGCCAAGGACCTGGCCTTCCCCGATTCCTTCGTCAGCATGATGAAGGGCATGATGGGACAGCCCCCGGGCGGTTTCCCTCCCGAGCTGCAAAAAGCCATCCTACGGGGCGAAGAGCCCATCACCTGCCGCCCCGGCGAATTGCTGGAGGATTTCGACTTCGACGCCGCCCGCAGCACGCTGAAGCAGAAATTCGGCCGCCATTTCGACGAAGAGGACTTGCTCAGCTACGCGCAGTACCCCAAGGTGTACATCGAGTACCTGCGCTTCCGGGATCATTTCGGCGACGTCTCCGTGCTGGATACGCCCACCTTCCTCTATGGCGTCAAGCTGGGCGAAGAGCAGGCCATCACCATCCAGGAAGGCAAGACCCTGATCGTCAAGCTGCTCGCCATCGGCGACCTGCAGGCGGACGGAACCCGGTCCATTTTCTGGGAGCTGAACGGCCGCCGCCGCAACACCGTGGTGGCGGACGCCAAGGCCGGCGTGAAGACCAAGCGCCGCGACAAGGCTGACCCCGACAATCCCTTGCACATCGGCGCGCCCATGGCGGGCAAGGTCGTCGAGCTTTCCGCCGTAGCCGGCGACAAACTAGAGGAAGGCCAGAAGCTGCTGACCACCGAAGCCATGAAGATGCTGAACGTGGTGAAGTCCCCGTGCGCGGGCGTAGTGGTCCGGGTGCTCGTGGTCAAGGGCGACGACGTCGGCCCCGGCGATCTGGTCTTCGAAATCAAACCGCTCTAGTACCCACTAGGATACCCCTCCGCTACCACGTCCAGGCCCTGCCGTCGAGGCGCAGGTACCGGCGTGGCTGCGTAGTCGAGTGCTTCGACTGCGGCGCGATCGTCGTCGCGCTCCCCACCAGGAAAGCCTGCACCCGGATGGCGGCCGAATCCCCGATAGCGTTCAACCCCTCCTGATTGTAATGCACGAAGTCCTTCATCCAGGTCGGCTTGTGCTGTCCGAACAAATGGGTTCCCGCATACACCATGCGAACGCCAGGCACGTCTTGCGCCACCGCGTCCTGGGCCTGGCGAACCTTCACGTTGCCCGCGGTATCGTCCAAGCTATCCGGTCGCTCGCGCCGGTATTGGTACCCGGTCTTGACGATAAAGAACGGCAGGGCCGACCCATACCGCTTGCGGAAGCGGCGTACCACTCCAGTCAGCGCCGCCTGGTACTGGGCCTGGGTCTCCTGCCCCGCGAGGATGGCATTCGCATCCCGTTCGCCTTGCAGCCAAAGGATGCCGGAAAGCGGTAGGCCGGTCCTGGCAACGGCGAGGTCTGTCTTGGCCGCGGCCTCGGGGAATAACAGCTTGGAGGCGGCGGCGCTCCCTGCGGAGTCCCAGGTCCCGTAACCTCCGAGTTCCCCCTGGCGCGCGCAGGAACTCCCGCCCCTGGCCGCCATGACTACGAAAATCCGATCTCCGGAAAGCGCGGCCAGGCGTTTCGCGAAGGCGGGCGCCACGCTGCCGCCATCGCCTTGCGAGGCCTCCAAGAGGCCCCAGGGCTGCCCGGTAGGGTCTCGCAGTGGGCGGGAGGAGTCGCCCAGCACATCGTATTCAAAGGCTGTGCCGGGGTCGCAGGTGACCCTGCCCGCGACGCTCCCCTGCCCCACCGCATTGCTTTGGCCGGCAATGAGGAACAGACGGTCCGGGTGGACGGCGGAAGGGATAAGCAGGGCGCAGAATAGGACGGGCCGTAGCAGGGTCATGCCCTGAAGTTAAATCGACCGCCTGGATTGGGAGCGCCCCTAAGACCGCGGAGGGAGGAAGCGTTTACGCGCCGTGAACGGCGCGTACGGGAAGACGGGGATTCGGGCTATTTCACGGCCACGTTGGGAGCGGCCATATCCCCAAGCACGTTCACGGCCTCGCGCAGGTAGAAGTCCTTGGCCAAGCCTTCCCGCCACTTCTTCTCCTTCTCCTCTTCCAGGGAGTCGGCCGCGGGGCGCGCCAGTTGCAGGGAGGCCACCTTGAGCACCGCGTTCTCTTTCTGCAAGGCTTCGAACTTTTCGGTCTCCTTGCGCGCCGTTTCCTGTTCCTGGAAATACTTGGCCTTGTTCAGGCTCACGTAGGAGCGGTCGCGCTGCTTGGCGAGCTTCTCGGTCAGCTCCTGCAGCTTTTGCGCGAATACATCGGCCTTGAGGCGCGTCTGGCTCTTCTTGCGGAGCATGGCCACGTCCGGCTTCTTGGGCCACTTGCCGAAGCTGAGGGTGCTGACGGTATCCCAGGGCATGGGATAGTCCAGGTTCTTCTCCCCCACATCCATGTTCGCGTATGCGTCCGGGATGAAGATGTCGGGCACGACGCCCTTGTACTGGGTGGTGCCGCCGTTGATGCGGTAGAACTTCTGGATGGTGAGCTTGAGCGAGCCCATGGGCCGGAAGGAGGCGAAGGCCGGGGGCAGGTAGGCGTCCAGATCGAGCATGGATTGGACCGTGCCTTTGCCGAAGGTGGTATCCGTGCCCAGGATCAGGGCGCGGCCATAATCCTGTAATGCGGCCGCCACGATTTCCGAAGCCGACGCGCTGAAGGTATTGGTCATGATGATCAGGGGCCCGTCGTATGTCACGTCGGTATCCTGATCGTTGAGCACGGTGCAATTGCCCTTCTGATCCTTGATTTGCACCACCGGACCGTTCTTGAAGAACAGGCCCGCCATCTTGACGGCATCGTCCAGGGCGCCGCCGCCGTTGTTGCGGAAGTCGAGCACGATACCTTCCACGTTCTCGGCCTTAAGCTTCTCCAACTCATCGCGTACGTCGGCCGAAGCGGTGCGGCCGCGGCTGTTGTTGAAGTCATGGTAGAAGGCGGGGAGGTTGATGTACCCGTACTTCTTCTTGCTGCCGGGAGGATTCATGATGGCGGACTTGGCGTAGGTCTCTTCGACCACTACCACGTCGCGGATGATGGGGATGACCTTGACCTGGCCGGAAGGCTTCTGTACCGTGAGACGGACCTCCGTCCCCTTACGGCCGCGGATCAGGCGCACCGCTTCGTTGACGCTGGCCTCCACGATGTCGACGGCTTCATCGGGGCCCTGGGCCACCTTCAGGATCTTATCCTCGGCCTTGAGTTCCTTCTGGCGCCAGGAGGCGCTACCGGGCACGATGCTGACCACCTTGATATAGCCATCGTCTTCACGCAGCACGGCGCCGATGCCTTCCAGGGTGCCGGTCATTGAGAGATCGAAATCCTCCTTGGCCTCGGGCTTGAAGTATTCGGTATGCGGATCATGGGTATTGCCGACGGTATTGAGGTACTGGGAGATGCGCTCCAGCTTGTCTTCCTTGAGCATGCGCTCGAAAAGGCGGCGGCTGCTCCGCTTCACGTACTCGCGGGCATCCTTTTCCTGCTGTTCCGGGTCGGCTTTCACGGGAGCGGCTTTGGCCGTGGCGGTCGCCGGGGACTTGGCCTTGTCTTTCTTGGCCTCTTCCTTCGACTTGGGCTTATCCTTTCCTTCGTCCTTGCTCTTCTCGTCCTTATCCTTATCCTTATCCTTATCCTTATCCTTGTCCTTGTCTTTGTCCTTGGACTCCTTGTTGTCCTGGATATGCGTCAGAATCTGGTATTTGAGCAGGCGCGCCCAGCGTTGCTTCAATTCATCCTTGTTCTTGGCCCAAGGTTGCTTGTCGGGATCCATGGGAAGGGAATCCTCGCCGTTCAGATCCATGGGACCTTCCAGGAGGGCCTGGGTCATGGATTGGGCTTCCAGCATGCGACGGCGCAGTAGCGCCGAAGATGCCTCGAAGAAGGTGGTGGTGCCCTGATTCAGCTCATTGTCGACATCGGTCTCAAAGCGCGAAAGCGTATCGATATCTTCCTGGACCAGGAAGCGCTTCTGCGGATCAATGCGCTTGATTTGCAGTGAGTAGACCTTCTTGGAGAATGCATCGTCGATCTTGGGTGGGCTGTAATGCCATGAGCCAAGGCTCTTGATGACGATCTTGGTGAGGAATTCCTCTTTGGTGGGTTGCGGCGCGCCCGCGGCGGCCCAACCGAAACACACAAGTAAGCAACCGACGGAACGCGACCCCTTAGCCATCCCAGCCTTTCCCAGCCGGGGCGCCAAGCAATGCGGCGCCCTCGCGATTTCCACGTATTATAGCAATTCGGTCACCCCGGTGCCACGTTCCCGATGCCATCAAAGTCGGGTTTCCGGGTCGATTCGGCGCTTGACTCCCGCATTGTGGGAATGCGACCGGCGGATGCGACCGGGGAAAGCGCGAAAGGGGCGACCCGCGCCCCCTCGTAACATCTATGTTACCCCTAGCAGGCGTTCAGGCGCCGGCGGAAGCCAAATGCTCGTCGACCCGGGATTGCTCCGGTTGCCAATCCGCGGCCGGGCCTTCCCCGATGGTATAGTGGTCGGCGACTTGCTTGCGCTTGCGGAAGTAAAGCCAGGCGCCTGCGGCGATGGCCGCTACCGAAAGTATCGCCGCGCCAATCCAACCCGCCGATTTGAAGGCCGTGGGTTTATTATAGGCCCATGGGGATCGCAGGATTACCCGCTTGGACTGTTTCCAAGCCGTTTCCATCCCGTCCTTGACTCCATCCTTGATGGTGTCAAAAGCCTTGCTGTTTAACGCCTTGATCATGGGAATCCCTCCAAAAAAGTGAAACGGTGCTGAAAGTACCGATTATCCTTACATCGACGCTAAGGTTCTCCGTCTCCCGGAAAGCCTTTAGCATTTAAATAAGCTTCCGGGGTCTAGGGATACCAGTCCCTTTATCCAGGATGGGTGGGGATTGGAGATCCCTGCCGCTACCCGGCATTAGGCCGGGGAGCTATATTAGAAAGCCCCAGTTTAGACCCCCTGCCCCACTACATGACGGCGGGAACCCGGTCGGAGGATCAATGGCGAAGCACGATCAACGGATTTTGAAATTCCTGAACCAGAACGCCGACCGGGCGCCGACCATCACTGAGATGATGACCCGGCTGAATATCAGTATTTCCGATATCAGCGATTCCCTGCAATCGCTGCAGGCCCAAGGGGCCATTTCCAAGAAGACGAACCACCAAGGCATCGAATGCTGGTTCCCCACCTCTTCCCCGGCAGCCCAGCCCATACCCATGGCGGCCATGTCGGCGGGCCAGCAAAGCTCTTCGCATATGCTGCCCCAGTCCCTGCCCCAGGCTACGCAGCAGATGGCCGCCATGACTTCCCCCATGTCCTCGGATTCGCGTAATCAGATGGAAGTCCGCTCGGGCCTGGATTCCCGCTTCCTGGCCGCGAACATGTCCGATCGCGCCATGAGCGCTCCCGAGCCGCAGCCGCCCCAACCCAAGTCCTCCCCGGTCCAGGTGCAGCACATGGGCATGCAGGAACCCGTGTATCCGGGCGCCGGCATCGATTCCTCCGCCCGTAATATCATTCCGGCCATCCCCAGCATCCCCGAGCAACCGATGATGGCCGGAGCGGGCATGTACGGCCTCGCCCCCGCGCCGCGCGGCGTAGGCTTCCTCACTTTGCTCGCCGGCCTGGTTGCCGCAGTCGGCCTTTCTTCCTTCCTCGCGACACGAATCGTGACCAAGGAAGTCAAGAAGGCTTCGACCACTTTCGTGGATCGCAAATCCCTGACGGACGCCACCGCGGCCTTCACGGAATTCCAGGAGAAGACCAAGACCCATGTCACCGCGCTGGAAGCCCAGGTCAAGACCTTGACCGATGAGTTGGCAGCCTCCAAGGCTACGGCCGAATCCCTGAAGACCACCGCCGCCGTCGTCCCTGCCAAGCCCGAAGCCGCCAAGCCCGCCGACGCGAAAGCCAAGGCGGTCAAGCCGGCCAAGAAGCCCGCGGTCGCCGCCAAGCCGAAAGCCGCTTCCGGAATGTCCGCCATGGCCAAAGCCGCCGCCCGCGGCGCTGCCATGCGCAAGAAGTCGCGTGCAGCCGCGAGTTCATCGTCGGATTATCCTTCGGATGCCGGATCGGATTCGCCCTCGGAGTCTTCGCCCAGCGTGCCGGAGCCGCCGGGACTAGAAGAGCTGCCGCCGCCCCCCGCGGATTAAGCGGACTTACGGTTCACTCCTGCTGGCTCATGACACGAAAGTCCTGGGCCAGTTTATCCACCTGCGCTATGAATCGCCGCTTCTGCTCCGTCGTGAGCGTGTTATTAATCATATAGATGAGCGTGCATAGCCGGGTCTCGAACTCCTTGTTCTTGGCCCGGAACTCTTCACTACGCAGCGAATCGGTGTGCAGATAATAACGATCGAGATAGGCCTTCACATCGGCGGACGCGGCTTTCTGCTTCAGCATTCCCGCCAGATGCTCCTCCACCTTTTCCTTGAGATCGAGCCACAGCCCGCCGTTCCACGGCAGGCTGGCGTTGAGAACCTTGATCCTGGCCCTCTGTTCCTTGGTCAGGCGCCCGGTCCAATCCTCCATCTCGTCGATGATTTTCTTATAGCGGTGATCGAGCCGCTCGGGTAGGGTCCCGCTGAAATCCTTGCGCAGCTTTTCGTTCTTCTTATGCTGCTTCTCCATCCAGCCGTCCACCTGTTCAGGCGTGAGCCCTTCCAGCAGCGCCAGGGATTTTTCCGCGACGGGTTCCATGGTCATGCGGTACAGGGCCTTGTACCGCTTGTATCCGGAATCCACCTCGGCGGGGCGCAATCCGTCGCGTAAGCTGTCCGCCACGTATTTGAGGAAGTTCGCGTACTCGGGAAGCAACTGCTTGCGGTGCCAATGGAAGTAGGCTTCCACATCGTCCTTGAGGCGGGCCCGCTGGGCCTTGTCTAGATCGAAATTATCCTCGACGTTGTAGCGGACCAGCTTGTCCGCGTACTCGTAGACGAGACCAATCTTGTTGCAACCGGAAAGCGAGAGCGCCGCGACAGCGGCGCCGGTCAGCAGCGGCCTGAATCGGAATGCCAAGCGCCTCCTCCGTAGCGAGGCCCTGTCCTCAGAAAGTAAGGCGCAGGGCGCTGAACTCGAATCGATCGCCGGTGGGACCCGGCGCCCAGGCGAACCCGGGAGCGTGCAGGCGGAGGGGTGCCTCCTTGCCTACGGTCTCTTCGCGGCGATGGTCATGGTACCAACGGGACACATTGAATCCGAACGTACCGCCGATCGACGGGATGGCGAGCAGGGGCAGAAAAGGCTTCCAATCGATATCGTCGTTGACGCCCATCAAGGAAGCCGTGTAATAGGCTCCCGCGGCGGCTGCGGTGGTTCCCAGCAAGGTCAGGAAGAATCCCCCATCCTCTTCGTCCGTCTGCCCGATGAAATAGGTGGTCAACGCGGATCCGAAAATCATTCCCGTGGAGCCGCCCCAGAAGGCGCCCTGGAAATTGTCGTAGCGGATGCCCGTGAAGGACAGGGTTCCCTTATGCGCCTTGCTCTCGCCTTCGATGGCGGTTTCGATACCGCTGCCGATGTAGAAGCCGAGGGTTCCCGCCACGACCGATCCCAGGATGCCGAAACCGTATTCCTTGGCGATAAGCGGAGGATCATTGATGAGGCGGAAATCCGGCGGCAGGCGCACCGGGGCGGCTTTGCTTTCCTCAGCCATATTGACGGAGGGTTGGGCGGTTTCCGCGGGCTTGCCGGAATCGCCGGCAGCGGTCTTGGCGGAATCGGGGGCTGGGGCCGCGACTGGCGCGACTGGGGCTACAGGGGCGGCTGGGGCCGTGGCCGCAGGGGCTACGGCGCTATCCTTGGCGGCAGGAGCGGCCGTTTGGGCGGAGTCTTTGGCTGCCGCTTTGGTCTTTTTGGCGGCCTTGGATTTGGCCTTGGCGGCCTTCAGGGAGTCTTTGACGGCCTTGGGGGCCGGAGGCGGCTCGGGCGCCGGGCCCGGCATTTGCGAAGTCTTCTCGGAGTTGGTTTGCGCCGGAGTGGTCAAAGGCAGGGCAATCAAAGTGGCGATCGCAAAGGCAAAGGCAAGACACGCTCTGGACATGGTTCTCCCGGCAAAAGGAGAAAGATAGTTAATCCGCTTTTTCCGGCCCATTTTGGAACCCTCGGACGGGGCCCGGGACGATTCTGGAACGGCCTTTCCTTCAGGTAACCGTAGCACGCCCGACAATCCCCGCCGGTTTCCCACCTCGCCGCGCTTGGCCCGGCGGTTGCTTCCAAGACACCTCATACACAAGGAGGAACCGTGGTTCTCAAAAAGTTCACCTGGCCGGCCGAGTTGACTTTGACCCTTATCGGGGGCAAGTGGAAAGGCCTTATCCTGCATCACCTGCTGATCGGAGAGTCCAAGCGCTTCGGGGAACTTAAGCGTTTGTCCCAAGGTATCTCGGCCAAGATCCTGGCCAAGCACCTGAAGGAATTGGAATTCGACGGGCTCATTACGCGCATGGTCACCGGCACCGACAAGCCCCGGATACTGTACACGCCTACCGAACGGAGCCGCACCTTGGCGCCGGTGCTCGCGATGATGCAGCAATGGGGCGAGGATCACCTGGTCGCGTATGATGGGAATGATGCGCAGCCCTCACCAGCCGGTGAAGGCGCGGCCGCGGTTCCGGAACGGGATCCCGCCGGTTACGGGAAGACGGTTCCGGACATGGCGCTGGTTTCGTAGCGCTGCCTGGAGATTGCTTCGAGGAGGCTTTCCCGGTTCAGGCCCTCCTTGAGGCACAGATCGAGATAGAATTCCTGTTGACCGGGATCCTTGCAGCGTTCCAGGATGAGCTCGTGACGATCCCACGGGATTTGCCGCAGCTTCGGGAGCAAATCGGCGCGCTCGAAATAATTCAGATAGAAGATCCGCATCATCTGGAAGTCGTTGGGCATCAGTCCCTGGGCCCCGATGAATTCCATACGTAACTTGCCGGATACGGCGACGAGCACGGGCTTCAGAGAGATGCCGTGGCCCGCCATCATGGCCAGGCTATGCCCCACGTCCCAGCACAGACCGACCCAATCCCCGGGCGCCGGAGGCTGCTTGCCTTCGCGACGTGCCCTCAGGTATACGCGGACTTCGTCATGGAGCCATTGGATGGCTGTGGCTTCGTAGGGTTGCATCTCGGTTTCGCTTCACGAAGAATGGCTGGTATCCAAAATAGTCCAGGTGCCGTGTCCAAAATTGACCCCGGAGCCGCTCTCTTGTAGCCGGCGCTTCGCATGATAGCATTTAGGAAAATACCGGGCCAAGCGTAAAAGCGGCCCTTTCGGACCCTAATTTTCGCGGTATTTCGGCACCTGGATGGAGGAAACCCAAGTTTCCGACCCAATTCGGCTGAGAAACCGACAGAAAGGGTGGGATTCGGATTTGGGACGGATGGTAGAATGAAGCAACGACCCAACCCAGGGGACTGACCATGGAAATGATTCAGAACGAACAGTTTCAGGTGATGGTAGCGCTTTTCAGCGCGATGGTATTCCTGGTGTGGATTCTTCCCGGAGCGGTCAACCGCCCCGGCAAGTTCCCGGAAGATCGTCCTCTACGTAAGTAGCTCAGTTCCCCGGTACCAGCTTCTCGTCCCCGCCCAACTTTCGGAAAGTCTTGAAGTACTGTTTGGCCTCCTTGGGCCGATTGCTGGAATGCGTCGCGACGCCCGCGTAGAAATAAGCCATCGGCTCTTCGGGGCAGGCCTTGATGGCTACCGAGCTGGCCGCCAGGGTGGAATCCATCTTCCCCGCCTGGAAATTCAGCTTCGCGGACTGCACCAGGAAATTGCAGGAGAGCGGCTTGGCCTTGAGACCGGCCCGCGCCAATTCCATCGCTTCGCTCTGCTTCTTTCCCGCAGCCAACGCATCGCCCAATGCCACCGTCGCGATTTCATTCCCCGGATCGGCAACCAGGGCCTTGCGGGCCCAATCCTGGGCTTCCGGAATCTTGGACTGCGCCAGGCTGATGCGCGAGAGATGGGACATGGCATCGGCACTCGGCGCGGCGGCTATGGAGCGCTCCAGGTGATGCTGAACGGCCTCCGGCTTGCCTTGGGCCTCGAAGACCAGCGCCAACCCGTATAGCCCGCGAGCCTTCCAGGCCGCGTCGGCATGCTGCGAGAGCTCGCCGAAGGAGTTTTCGGCCTCCTTGATATCGCCGGTCTTTACCAGGCACAGCCCTTTGCGGTAAAGCGCATCGGGATAATCGACGCGGTAAGTGAGGGCCTCGGCGAATTCGTCCAAGGCCTTCTTAAACCGGTTCTGATCGAAATAGCCCAGGCCCAGGTAATAATGGAACTCGGGTTTGTGATCATCCGTTTTGACCACTTGCTTCATCAGGTCCACGGCCTGGTCGACGTCGCCTTTCAGTACATGGGCTTCCGCCAAATCCAATTGGGCCTTGGCCAGTGAGAATTTCACTTCGCTGTTTTCCTGGAAGGGCGATCCCGAGGCCAGCTCAACGGCTTGCCCGGCCTTGCCCATGCGTGTCAACAGATCCATGCGGCGCGCCAGCAACGGCGCCGAGGCCTGCTGCTGGTACAACGCTCCGTAAACCTCCTGGGCCTTGATCTGCTCGCCGCTGCGGGCCAGGCAATCGCCGTACAACAGCTTGCCCGATGGGGAAAGCTTGCCGTCGGCCTGGGCCAATACCGCCGCGGCGGCCTTCCATTCATCCTTATCCCGCAGCAAGCGGGCCAAAGCTTCGGCGCCACGTCCATCCTCAGGCTTAAGCTGGTGGGCCTTGCGGAAGAACTCCTCGGCCACGGCCGTCTGTTGGCGCTTGAGCGCGATCTGGCCCAGATAATACAAGGGATCCGGATCGGCCGGCGCCTTTTTGTTGAGATCCTTCAAGAGCGCTTCCGCCCAATCGAGATCGCCCTTGTCCATGCGGATGCGCGCCAGGTCCAGGCGCAGGGAAGGATCCTTTTCGCCCAGGTCCACGGCCTTCTGCAGGGCGGTGGCGGCTTCGTCTGTCTTTTTCAGCTCGAGCAGGGACCGCCCGAATTCGGCCCAGGCATGGGCATCCTTGGAGTCTTTGCAGGCGACGCGGAAGTTCTTCTCCGCGCCCGCGAAGTCCCCTTGCTGGAAACGGAGCTTGGCCAGGCCCATGGCCGCGTCCAGATCCCCTGGGGCGATCCGAAGTACGGCTTCGTGAGCGGACGCGAGCTCGGCGGGATGCGATTCGCGGGCCAGCGACAGGCGTCCCTTGGCCAATTCCAGATCGTTGGGCAGCAGGGCGATGGCCTTGCGATGGCTTTCCCAGGCGGCATCCTTGCGGCCCAAGGCGAGGTTGCCTTTGGCCAATGCCTTCCAGGCATCGGCGCGGGTCGGGAAGGCCACGGTGGCGCGTTCGAGCATGGAGACGGCGCGCATCTGCTCCGGGGTCTTCGAGGCCTCCATGCCCAACCAATAGTTGGCCTCGCCATTCAGCGGATCGATGATGAAAACGCGGCTGTAACGTTCCGAGGCCTTGGGGTTATTGCCCTTGGAGCGCCAATACCCGGCCAGCTCTTCCTGGTACTTGAGCACGCCGGGTCGTTTCTCCGCCAGGATTTCCAGGGCTGCGATGGCGCCTGGCTCATCCCCGAGCTTGCGTTTGAGTACTACCAGATCCTCAAGCAGGGAATCGTCCTTGCTTTTGGCGTACTGGGTCTCGATGGCTTTCAAGGCTTCCTTGTTTTTTCCCATGCCCATCAGGGCCTTGCCTTTGAGCCCATCAAGATCCGGCTTATCGCCGGGCGATTTTCCGAACAGATCATAGGCACGGGAATAATCGCGTTTGGCCAGGTGCGTGCGGCCGGCATAATACCAGGCATCGGCAACGGGCGAATCGGCAAGCACTGCCTTGAAGACCACGGCGGCTGTATCATTACGGCCTTCGCGGTACAGCGCGTACGCGCGGTCAAAGCGATCCTTGCGCTCCTTCGCCAGACGTTCGCGTTCCAGGCGCGCCTTGTCCTCCTTCGCCTTTTGTTCCGCCACGCGGGCCAGGGAATCCTGGCGCGCCTTCTCCACCTTGGCTTTCATCTCGGCTACGCGCACCAATGAGTCCTGGCGCGCCTTTTCGGCGCGGGCGATGGCCTCTTGTTTGGCTTTTTCTTCCTTGGCCTTCAGCTCCGCCACGCGGGCCAAGGAATCCTGCCGCGCCTTTTCGGCCTTGGCCATCGCTTCCTGCTTGGCCTTGTCATCCCTGGCCTTTTGCTCAGCAACCTTGGCTACGGAATCCTGCCGCGACTTTTCCGCCTTGGCCATGGCCTCCTGTTTGGCCTTGTCATCCTTGGCCTTCTGCTCGGCGACCTTGGCTACGGAATCCTGCCGCGCCTTCTCCGCCTTGGCCATCGCTTCTTGCTTGGCCTTTGCGTCCTTCGCCTTCTGGTCCGCGACCTTGGCTAGGGAATCCTGCCGAGCTTTATCCGCTTTTGCCATCGCCTCCTGCTTGGCCTTTTCATCCTTCGCCTTCATCTCGGCAACCTTGGCCACGGAGTCCTGGCGCGCCTTCTCGGCCTTGGCCATGGCTTCCTGCTTGGCCTTGTCTTCCTTGGCCTTCTGCTCTTGGCGCGCCTTTTCTTCCTTGGCGAGCTTTTCCTTTTCGGCCTGTTGTTTGGCTTCGGCTTCCTTGGCTTCTTTTTCCTTGGCCGCATCCGGCTTGGCGGCGACGGCGGCCGAAGGGACGGCAGCCACGGGAGGTACCACGGCAACCGGCACGCCAGGCGCGGCAGCCGCTTCGCCGTTCTTCAGATGCAGCGCGGAGAGACGCTTCTCGAGCTCGGCCTTGTAGATGCTATCCTGGTAGGCTTTGATATCGAAGGGCTTGGCGGCGGGTTTCGCTTTCGCGATGGCTTCCTGTTTCGCCTTGTCGTCCTTGGCTTTCTGCTCCGCGACGCGGGCCAGGGAATCCTGCCTGGCCTTCTCCGCTTTGGCCATGGCTTCTTGCTTGGCCTTTTCCGCCTTGGCCAGGGCCTCCTGCTTATCCTTCTCGGCTTTCGCGAGGGCTTCGGCTTTGGCCTTGTCCTCCTTGGCCTTTTGATCCTGGCGGGCTTTCTCTTCCTTAGCCAGCTTTTCCTTCTCAGCATCCGCGGCT
>JAHFCH010000190.1 GCA_023249635.1 Fibrobacterota bacterium | reverse complement strand
GGATGACCTAATTAATGCGATTGAACAATTTCTGAGGGGCGCTCAGCCCTTTCCGGGCACCCAGGTCTCTCTACTTACGATGGCAGCGTGAAATGTCTCAGATCAAGTGCATGCTATTTAGACCTGCCGTACGCCCGACGCCCAACGTAGCCCGCTACAGAAGGCCACCCATCTTCACGACAAAGCCGAGCACGTCGCGATGAAACCTGCTTCCGCGAATTCCGCCACCGCCCCCAGGGTTTGTACCGTCAGGCCATCCATGCGCCGGTTAAGCAGCCGGTAGGCGGACACCACCGACAGGAAATAGCCCACCGTAAGGATGGCCGCGGCCTTCCATGGGAACAGCCCCATGCAGCACAAGAGCGCCGCGGTGAAGAACAGGGCGCGCTTCTGGCGGCGGCGGACGGCGGGATCCTTGGGGCCACGCGAGGTTTCCAGGCGATGCTTGCTGAAAATGATCCCCAGCGCCTGCGAGCTACGGCCGAGAATCGGGGCCAGCAGCACGGCGAAGAGCTGCCAATCGGGGCGCATGTGCGCCAAGCCGTTCACCTTGACGAAGTACACCAACACCGCCGCGGCTATCCCGCGCCAATGGTATTCGGGCTTGGGCGCGAATCCCGAGCCTGGGAAGGTGCGCCGGCCATCCAGCAATTCCGCCACGGCGCGCAAATGGATGCCTCCCGTCATGCCTTCCAACAAGGCCACGGTGGCGGCGCAGGCCAGCCAACCCGGGAGGATGGCCTGGAAGGCCAGGAAGGCCAGCACCAGCAGGCTGCCCATGCCCGCCCCCACCAAGGGGAAGAAGTGCACGGAACGGTTCAGGGGAAGATGCTTCTTGAACGGTATCGGGAATACCGTGAGATAACTCAGGGCATTACTTAACGACATACCGCTCCGCGGGAGGGCTCATGCGCGGCCGAGAAAATCGAAATCGACCTGGGCAGTGAAGGGATCGGACCGGTCCAGCCGCACCCGTACTTTGTCGCCCAGCTCAAAACGCTGGCGGGTACGCTTGCCCACCAAGTGCCCCGTCTGCTCGTCCTTCTCGTAATAATCGTCGCGCAGGCAACGGATGGGAATGAGGCCTTCGCCCATGGGATCGGAAAGCGAAACGAAGATGCCGAAGTTCTCCATACCGCTCACTTCGCCCGTGAACTCCTGGCCCACGTTGCCGCGCAGCACCCAGGCGGTCGCCACCTTCAGGGACTTGCGCTCGGTCTTCATGATGCTGACTTCGCGCTCCGAGATGCGTTCGCCGACGTCGCGGGCGATGACCTTCAGGTTCTTATGCAGCTTTTGCCCGCGCACATGGGCCTTGATGACGCGATGCGTCCAGAGATCGGCGTAGCGGCGGATAGGCGAGGTGAAATGCGCGTAGTGGACCCAGCCCAGCGCGAAATGGCCCGAGGCGTCCGCGGAGTACTGGGCCTTTTTCATGCTTTGCAGGATTTTCCGTTGGATGGCCGCGGGCAGTACCCCGCCCTGCTGGCTGAGCAGGCGGATGAAGAACTTCTGGATGGCGGGATTCACGTTGCCGCGCCCTGGCTCCGCCTTCTCGAAGGCTTCGGCCATGCCCTTATCCTTTTGGTTCATGCCCTGGCTGGTCCACAGCTCGGAGACCACGTCCAGATCGGGCTCTTCGTGCACGCGGAACAGGCCGGGAAGCTTGTGTTTCGTCAAGAACATGGCCGTGGCCTGGTTGGCGAGCAGCATGCACTCTTCGATCCAGGAATGCGATGCCAGGCGCGTGGCGGGATAGATGCGCACGGGAACGCCGTCCTTCATCTCCACCTTGGCTTCCGGGAATTGGAAATCGATGAAGCCGTCCTTGCGCCGTTTCGCCAACAAGACCGAGGTGAATTCGTCCAACTCCTTCAGGAAGGCATCGCCGGCCTCGCGGGCGGCCTGGGCCGCTTCGTAGGCGTAGAAATGTTCCACCTTGATGAAGGACTCCACGAAGTCGAACTTCTTGAGATCGCCCTCGGGACCCACTTCCATCATGCAGCTGAAGGCCAGGCGCTCGCGGCCTTCCAGTAGGCTGCACAGATCGGAGGACAGGCGTTGCGGCAGCATGGGGGCCGCGGTCCACGGCAGGTACTGGGTAAAGGCCCGCTCCACCGCTTCATGGTCCAAGGAACTGTCCGCCGTCACGTATTCGGCAACGTCGGCGATATGCACGCCCAGCAGCCAGGTGCCGTCCTTGCGGCGCTGCAAGGAGATGGCGTCGTCATGATCCTTGGCCGTAGATGGATCGATGGTGATGATATGCAGGTGGCGGAAATCGGTGCGGTTCTCCAGGGATTCCCAGGTCGGCTCCGGGAACTCGCCGGCTTCCTGCAGCGCCTTCTTGGGGTAGCCGTAGGGGATGTTGTATTCCTTGAAAAAATGCTTGGAGACTTCCAGGAACGAGATGTCCTCTTCCAGGGTGGCGACGACGCGACCCGTGCGTTCCCCGGCGTCATCCTCGATGATACGGGCGCTTACGATATCGCCCGGCTTGGCCTTGCCCAAATGCTTGCGCGGAATCAGCACCAAGCCTTCGTCCTCGCCGCGGGCGGCCCAGCGGCCGGTGCGCACCGATTGCACGAAATGGAAACCGCCTTGGCGGATGAGCTTGCCCTTGATCAGGTTCGGGTCGTCATTGGCCGGGCTGCCGGACTGCTGGCCCCGCCCGCCGAAGCGGTCGCGCCCGAATTTGCCTTTACGCCCGCGGTCTTCGCGATCTTCGCGGAAACCGCCTTTGCGGCCCCCACGGGGGAGGAAGCGGCTGCCGCCGGATTTGGGGCCCGGACCACGGCCTCCCGAGGTAACATCACGGTTACCCTGGCCGCCGCCGGCGGGGCGCACTTCGCTATCGGAATCGTAGAGCAGGGGCGCATCGCCCGTGTCGAGCAACGCCTCTTCGATGGCTTCATCGGCGGCTTCCGCCTCGATTGCGTCCCCGACAGGGCCGCGGGAGGCCTTACCGTGCTTGCCTTTATGCGAGGGAGCGGGCTTGGGAAACGATTTCGATTTGGGGTTGTCTGAACCCGGCATCGCCGGTGCCGCTGGTGCTGAAGGCCCGCGGTCGCGAGGCTTACGGGCTCCCGGTCCTTCGGTGTCCTCGACCACGAATTGACGGCCTTTGATCTGGCGCGCGGAGCCCGAGACCACCAGTTCGTTCATGATTTTCCCGAAAGCGCGCGAGTCGCCGCGCGGGATCGAGAACCAGTCTTCCAAAGAAGGCAGACTGTGCGGCCGACGGCCCTGGGAGCGCAGGCGCGCAAGGATGGCTTCTTTGCTGGGGAGTCCCTTAGGGGACGACGGGCGGGATTTGTCCTTGGCCATGGTTCAGTCCCGGAGCGGGAGGCGCGTCACTTGACGCCGGCCTTGGCGCGCTCGTATTTGAGGATGGGGTCGCATTTGCCGGGGAACTTCACCGTGATCTTGTCGGCGCAGCCGGTAGCGGTCAATTGCGGGCAGGTTTGGCATACATGTTCGAACCATTCCGCGGAAATGCCGGGAGGCGGGTCATTGGCTTTGCGCTTGCCCCCGGGCCCTCCGCCCGCTTCGAGGCTGTCGAGCTTGGCGATGATGCCCTTGGCGATGGTGACCAATTGCTGCACCGACTGGGGCGGCAATTGCATACTGGCCTGTTGCAGGTACATCTGCAGGGATTGGGCGACCAGGTCCTTCTCTTCTTCCGATAAAGCCATGCGTGTCCTTTGCCGGGGTCCGGCTTTCCCTCATAAAGCTAAAAAATTCGGGGGATGGTCGGGCGAGAGGGCCCGGTAGCGGGGATCCGGGACTGGGCCCGGTGGCCGCGTCAGGAGGGTTTGGCGGAAAGGCTTTCGCGGATCTTGGTGGCCAGGCCGACCATGTCGAAGGGCTTGGCCAGCATACGCGCGTTGGATTTGCCCAACACCGCGCTCATATCGTATTGGTGCTGCCGACCGGTGCAGAAGAGGATCTTCAGATCGGGCCGCAGGCGCCATAACACCTGGGCGGTATCCAGCCCGTTCATGACGGGCATGTCCACATCCAGTACCACGAGATCGAAATGCAGGCCGCTTTCCAGGATCCGGATCGCGGAAGCGCCGTCGGCGGCGGTGGCGGCGGTGTATCCCAGTTCGCCCACGATGCGGGCGGCCGTGCGGCGGATGACCTCGTCGTCATCGACGAAGAGGACTTCGCCTTTGCCCTCGGGGGCCGCGGCGGGCGCTACCGGTTCGGTTCCCGTCGGCTTGCCCGCGGGCTGGAAGTAGAGGCGGAACTGGGTGCCGGTCTTGCTTTCGCTTTCCACTTCCACGAAGCCCTTATGCTGCTTCATGATGGAATCCACGATGGTAAGGCCCAGGCCGGATCCGTTCTCGCGCTTGGTGGTGAAGAAGGGCTCGAAGATCTGATCGAGCTGGCCCAGGGGAATACCCTCGCCCGTATCCTGGATCGACAGCTTGATCAGTTCCGGGCTCGTGCAGGAAGAATGCCGTTGCCGGAAGGCGTCGTCGACGGGAAAGCGGGACACCGCCAGGGTGAGTTTGCCGCCCGTCTTCATGGCATCGCGCGCGTTGACGCAGATGTTGAGGATGGCCTGCTCCAGTTGGGAGCGGTCCGCGGAAATCCAGGTTTCGTCCTTGGGCACTTTGGCCAGCACCTGGATGCGGCTCTCGAAGGAATGGCCGCACAGGGAGACCAGGTTCTTGGCCAAGGAGTTGAGATCGAGGGGCTCCATGACGATCTCGGCCCTGCGCGATAGGGCCAACAGGCGTTTGACCATGGAAGAGGCGCGCGACGCGCAGGTTTCGATAACCTCGAGATCCTCGAGCAATTCCTTGCGATCGTCCTGGCCCTTCTGCAGGCGCTGCCGCATCAAGGAGGAGGTCCCGACCATGCCGCCCAGCACGTTGTTGAACTCATGGGCCAGGCCTTCGGCCAAGGTACCCACGGTTTCCATGCGCTGGGAATGGAAGAGCTGATGGTTCAGTTCCACCGTACGCGTCACGTCATCGATGCGCAAGGCGACTTCACCGCGATTGCGGCTGAACATCGTGAACAGGTTGGAGCGGTAGTAGACGACGGTGCCGTCCTTGCGCTTATAGGGCTGGGGCTCGAAGTCCATGCCGGTGGAAGCCTCCACCTGGAGCACGTTCTTGAGGGCATGGGCGATGAAATGGTATTCCGGGACCAGGTTCCAGAATACGTTGCCGATGGCGTCCTCTTCCGAGATGCCGAAGAATTCCTGGGACTTGCCGTTCCAGGTGGTCACGGTGCCCAACAGGTCCATGCCGATGATGGCCGAAGGCATGGACTCGATGAGCGATCCCAATTGATCCTTCAGGTCGCGGATATGCTCCGAGAGTTGGGTCTGATCGAGCAGGGAGCTCGCGTAGCGGCACATGTTCTGGAACAGGTCGCGCTGTTGGCGGGTCCAGCCCTGGTCGCTGTTGATGCGTTGCACGCAGAACAGGGACTTGCCGGAAAGCGTGGTTTCGATCGGAAAGGCCATGGCGGCGCGGCAATCCACTTTGCCGGCCAGGTCGAACTCGTCTTCCATGGCCGCGCGGAATTCCTCTTCCAAGGTGCTGAACTGCGCGTCCGGGACGATGGAAATGGGTTCGGGCCATTCGCAGGTGGTAGGGGCGCCAGGGTGCTTGATGGCCTTCTGGAGGAAGCGGACGAAGGTGGCGGGCGGTGAGTTGTCGACGAAGTAAGGCAGCGGCAGGCGTTTGATGCCTTTATCCACGGCTTCCTGGGACACGGCCCAGGTGGGCTTGGGACCATCCCCTACCAGGATGTACGAGACGCGGTCGGCCTTCAATTCGATGAGCAGCTCTTCCACGATCACGTCCATCAGGTCGTCATCGTCCAGGCGCATGGTAATGCGCTGGACGAAATCCATCAGGCGCTTCTGGTTGGAAAAGTAGAGGGAATGCTCGAGGTCGGTGATCTCGAGCTTGGAGAACACGTCCATCAGGGTGGACAATTGCTTGGAGAGGCGTTGGTTCTGCGACTGCAGTTCCCGTACACGCGCGTCGACGTCTTCTTCCAGTTGGCTTGACATCAGGTTTACCCGGTCTAAACTTATAAAAGCGCCCGGCTCCCATAAACTCGGACTTCCGGTCCCGCCTAAGCCCGCCCCAATCCCCCCAATCCCGGCGCGAGTACCCCAAGGATCACAGGCGCGCGGCGCTTTTCCCTCTCCGGCCCAAGCCAAAATTCCTAATTTTAAGCCCTCGCATGAAGATCACGCTCCTCTCCAATGAGTTCCCCCCATACGTATATGGCGGCGCGGGTGTCCACGTCGAGTACCTCTCCAAGGCCCTGGCTTCGCAGCCCGGCGCCGATAATCTGGTGGATGTCCTGTGTTTCGGCGATCAGAAGGTCGCCTCGGGAAATCTGACGGCACGCGGCGTCAAACCCGATTTTTCCCTGCCGGCGCAGAATCCCCAGTTCGCGAAACTGATGGATACCATGGTCCGCAACGTGATGATGTCGGGCGCCGCGACGGCGACGGATATCGTGCATTGCCATACCTGGTACACGCATTTCGGCGGATGCATCCTGCGCAACCTGTTCCGCATCCCCTTGGTGCTCACCACCCATTCACTGGAACCGCATCGTCCCTGGAAGGTGGAACAGCTCGGCAATGCCTATCATGTCTCCACCTGGCTGGAACGCACCGCGTACCAGAACGCCGACGGCGTGGTGGCGGTTTCGGAATCCATGCGCCGGGACGTGCGCGAGCTTTACGGCGTGCCGGATGAACGTATCCGCGTGATTCCCAACGGCATCGATCCCGAGGAATACCATCCCACGCCCGACCCGGCCCTGCTGGGCGCGTACGGCATCGATCCCGCCCTGCCCTTCGTGCTCTTCGTCGGCCGCATCACGCGCCAGAAGGGCGTGCTCCATCTCATCAACGCCATCCGCCACCTGCGCCAGGGCACCCAGGTGGTGCTGTGCGCGGGCGCGCCGGATACCCCCGAGATCGGCGAAGAGATGAAGCGCAAGGTGGAGGCCGCCCGCAAGGATTCCTCCCACCCCATCATCTGGATTCCCCAGATGCTGCCCAAGCGGGAAATCATCTCGCTGTATACCCATGCTTCCGTGTTCATCTGCCCTTCGGTATACGAACCCTTCGGCATCATCAACCTCGAAGCCATGGCCTGCGAAACCCCCGTGGTCGCTTCGGCCGTCGGTGGGATTCCCGAAGTGGTCGTGCCCGGCGAGACCGGCATCCTGGTGCCCTTCGACGCGCGCGGCTCCGACGATTTCGAACCGGTCGACGCGGAGAAATTCTCTCGGGACCTTGCGGCCGGCGCCAATGCCCTGCTGGACGATGCCGCCCTGCGGACCAGCATGGGGAAGAAAGCGCGCAAGCGCGTGGAAGATCATTTCGCCTGGACCCAGGTCGCCAAGCGCACCCATCAATTCTACGAGGAGCTTATCCGCAATCATGCCCGCCCGTAAACCCGCCCCCAAAGCTTCCGTAAAGTCCAAGCCCTCCAAAGCCGCCGCCGTGAAGGGGGTAAAGGTCGCCGACAAGCCCGCGCCTAAGTCCGCCTCCAAGGTTCCGGTCGCGAAGGCTTCGCCCGCCGCCGTAAGCGTCCCGGCGCGCAAGGTTATTCCGGAAGCCGTGGCCACCCGCACCCTGACCCGGCCCGCACCACTTTCGGCCGCCGCCAAGGCCGCCATCCGCGCCAAGTCCGTGGTCCCAGACTTCAAGGGTCTGCATACGGTGGTGGAAAACATCCAGCCCATCATCGAAGCCGGTCGGTTCCCCCTCAAGGCGGTACCCGGCGAGATCATCGAGATCACGGCTGACATTTTCCGCGATGGCCACGAAAAATGCGAAGCCGCCCTGCTCTTCCGCAAGCTGGGCGAGGACAAATGGAAACGCGCGCCAATGGAGTTCGTGGATAACGATCAATGGCGCGGCCGCTTCTCCGCTTTCGAGGCCGGAGAGTACGAATACACCGTGGAGGCCCGCACCCTGGGGCATTCCAATCCCGGCGAAATCCCCTATGTGGATACCCCCGTACGCTTTCACCCCGCTTTCGGCCTGCGCGTGGATTCGCCGCTTACCGAGTTCAGCGCCTGGTACGAGATGTGGGCCAAATCCCAGGGCACCGATCCCAACAAGAGCGCCACCTTCGCGGACATGGAACGCCGGCTCGACGATATCAAGGACATGGGCTTCGATGTACTCTACCTGCCGCCCATCCATCCTATCGGCGTGACCAAGCGCAAAGGCGCCAACAACGCCCTGGTCGCCAAACCCGGCGAACCCGGCTGCCCTTACGCCATCGGCAACCAGCACGGGGGCCACAAGGCCGTGGACCCGGAGCTCGGCACCCTCAACGAATGCCGCGCCTTCATCCGCAAGGCCGCGGACATGGGTTTTACCATCGCCCTGGACTTCGCCCTCAACTGCTCGCCCGATCATCCTTACGTCAAGGCCCATCCCGATTGGTATTACCGCGAGAAGGACGGCACCATCAAGTGCGCGGAGAATCCCCCGAAAAAGTACGAGGACGTTTTCCCCCTCAATTTCTTCTGCGCCGATCGCAAGAATCTCTGGAAGGAGATCAAGTCGATCGTGGAGTTCTGGATGGACATGGGCGTGACCATCTTCCGCGTGGACAATCCGCATACCAAGCCGTTCGTATTCTGGGAATGGATGATCAAAGAGCTGAAGGCCGAGAATCCCGAACTGATCTTCCTCTCCGAAGCCTTCACCCGCCCCAAGGTGATGAAGCGCCTGGCCAAGATCGGCTTCGACATGTCCTACACCTACTTCACCTGGCGGACCAACGCCCTGGAGCTGCGGGAATACCTGGAGGAATTGACGCAGGGTCCGGCGAAGCATTTCATGAAGCCCATCTTCTTTGCCACCACCCCGGATATCCTGCCCTGGCATCTGCAGAACGCGGTGCCGGCGCAGTTCAAGATCCGTTTCGCCCTCTCCGCCACCCTTTCCGCTTCGTACGGCATGTACAACAGCTACGAGCTTTGCGAAGGCGGGGCCGTGCCCGGCAAAGAGGAATTCATCAATTCCGAGAAATACCAGTACAAGGTCTGGGATTGGGATCGCCCCGGGAACATCAAGGGCTTCATCAAGCGCCTGAACGAAATCCGCCGGGACAACCGGGCCCTGCATCGCCTGAAGAACCTGCGCTTCCACGATTCCAACAACCCGAACATCCTCGCTTACTCCAAGTCGGAAGAGGACAACATCGTCCTGTTCGTGGTCAATCTCGATCCGCATAACCGCCAGTCGGGGACGCTTTCCCTGGACCTTCCGGCCATGGGGCTGGGGGCCGAGAACATTTACGGCCTGTACGACCTGCTGACCCACGAAAGCTTCGTCTGGTCGGGGCGGCACAATTACGTGGAGTTGAGCCCGCAGAAGGAAATCATGCACATCTTCAAGATTGAGAAATTTTGAAGTCCTAAGCCCGGAATCCCGTGGCCGCCCTGGGCGGAACGGGACCGATCCGATCCGAAAAGTCTTATATTAGGATCGGACCCGGGGTCCTTGCGGGACCGGAAGGATCCGTGGGGGCCGTAGCGGTCCGGAGGGTTGGCTTATGACCGGGAAAGACGCGAAGGAACTGAACGTCAACTGCCCCTGCTGCAAAGCCCAATTGATCGTCGATTCCGCCACCGGCGGCGTCATCAAATTCATCGCCCACAAGGACGATGCCCCCACCTTGGAACAGTTCATGAAAGCGGATAAGACCCGCTCCGCCGATCTCGCCGCCAAGTTCGACGCCGCGAAGAAGGAAGAAGACGGCCGCCTCGACCTGCTCAACAAGAAATTCGAGTGGGCCAAGAAGAACAAGGACAAGTTGCCCGAAGCCCCCAAACCGGGCATCATGTGGGATTGATCGGTTTCCTGTCGGTTCCAAGCCTTTAACCCAACAGAATCCAGGCCATGTCAGACGCTTCCACAGCCTTGGAAATCATCCGCTCCGTGGCGCAGACCATGCAGGAGACGTCATCGACGCGTCCCGCGCTGGAAGCCGTGGTCAAGCTGATTTCCGAGAAGATGGACGTTGACGTCTGCTCCATCTACCTGTACCAGCCGGGCGATAACCGGCTGCGCTTGGCCGCCAGCGAGGGCCTGAACATGGACGCCGATTCCGAGGTGACCATGTCCCCGGGAGAAGGCCTCACGGGCTACGTATTCAGCCGCGGCGAAATCGTGAACATCGCGAATCCCAAGGACGACAAGCGGAACAAGTACTTCGCGGGCCTGGGCGAAGATCGCCTCAAGAATTTCCTGGGCATCCCCATCCCGCCCGCCTCCAAGTTCGGCGCCGGCGTGATTACCCTGCAATCCACCGAGGCCGGGCCCTTCTCTTCCATGGTGGAAGATCTCGCCTATACCCTTTCAGCCCAGCTCGGCACCTTGCTGGAAAACCGCACCCTGAAATCGGTCGGCGCGCCTCCGGGCAAGGCCGATCCCGAACTCATGAAGGAAGCGCCGCCTTTCGTGCGCGCCCAGGTGGCCGTGGGCGGCATCGCCGATGGCCTTGCCGTCATCCTCAAGACCCATCAGATTTGGGATACCATCCTCTTCGCGGAATGCACCGACGCCCGCGCCGAATTGCAGGTACTGCAACAGGCGCTCGACATCGCCCGCCAGGAAAGCCATTGGCTCAAGCAGCGCGCCGGCGAACTCTTCGCCGAGCTGGACGCCCGCATCTTCGAGGTGCACGAATTGATGCTGCGGGACGAGCATTACATCGGCCTCATCGAAAGCCATATCCGCGAGAACCTGGCCGCCGCCTTCGCCGTGAAGCTGGCCACCCGTGAACTGATCAAGTCCATGATGGACACGGGCAATCCCCTGCTTACCAGCCGCGCGGCCGATTTGCGCGATGTGGGCCTGCGCATCCTCAATGCGCTGGGAGAAGCCTCCCAGAACCGGGACACTCCCGCGGAGCTGGAGGAAGGCAACATCGTCGCGGCGGTGGAACTGCTCCCTTCCGATCTCATCTACCTGTCCACGCGCAGGATTCTCGGCATCCTGTGCGAGACCGGCGGCCTCACTTCGCATGCGGCCATCTTGGCGCGCTCCCTCGGAATCCCCTGCTTCATGGGCATCCCGGGCCTGACCAGTTGGCTGCAGAACGATACCCGCGTGATCATGGACGGCAATTCCGGCCTCATCTATATCAACCCGGACGTGCACGTACAGCGCGAGTATTCCCGCCTGCTGGACGATTTGGGGACGCGCATGCTGGCGGTGCCCAGCTTCGAATCCGTTACCCGCGACGGGGAACGCATCCACCTGTCCGGCAACCTCTCCCTCATCTCCGACCTGGAGCTGATGGAGCAATACGGCATCGAAGGCGTGGGGCTCTACCGCTCCGAGTTCTTCTTCATGATCCGCAATTCCTTCCCGGATGAGGAAACCCAGTTCGAGATCTATCGCCGCGTACTGGAACGCTGCGGCGAATTCGGCGCCACCTTCCGCCTGCTGGACGTGGGCGGGGATAAGCCCCTCAAGTATTTCGATTGGGGCAAGGAAGAGAATCCCAGCCTGGGCTGGCGTTCCATCCGCATGCTCCTGCACCGGCCGGATATCCTCAAGCCGCACCTACGCGCCCTTTTGCGCACCGCCCAGCTGGGCGAGTTCCGCCTGGTCATCCCCATGCTGTCCATGATCACGGAGTTTCGCGCCATCAAGGAGCAGATCGATATCGTGCTCAAGGAGCTGGAAGCCGAAGCCGGCCGGCCCTTGCGCAAGCCACCCATCGGCGCCATGATCGAGATCCCGTCCGCCATGATGCAAATCCGCGACTTCGCACAGGAGGCGGACTTCCTGAGCATCGGCACCAACGATTTGATCCAATACCTGTTCGCCATCGATCGCGGCAACGAGCGCATGGCTTCGTATTACCAGCCCTTCCACCCCGCCCTAATCCAGGCCCTGATGCGCATTACGGCCGCGGCCCGGGACGCAGGGAAGAACGTGACCGTGTGCGGGGAAATGGCATCCGATCCGCAAGCCCTGCCGATATTCCTGGCCTTGGGGATCAATCGCTTGTCGATCGCGCCTGCGGCGGCGGACTCGTTACGGACCGCGGTGCGTCAGTTGAGCGTGAAGGAATGTAAGCAGTTGCTGGGGAAGATCGCGAACCTGCATACGGCGGACCAGGTGAAGGCGGAGATTGAGGCTTTCCTGGAGGCGATTCCGGCGGTGTGAGGGGGGAAGAAAGGTTTAAGGTTCAAGGTTTAAGGGGGAGAAAATGCGCGGAACGCATTCCCTTAAACCTTAGACCTTAAACCTGCTTTTACCTGCGGCCTAGCCCCGCGTCGCCAGCTTCGACATGATCGCGTCGACCGACTTCTTGAACTGATCGTCCTTGTCCATCGCCTTCTCGATCGTCTTGATGGCATGCACCACGGTGCTGTGGTCGCGGCCGCCGAAGCGTTGGCCGATGGTCTTGAGCGAAGCCGAAGTCAATTCCTTCATCAGGAACATGGCGAGCTGGCGGGCTTGCGCCACTTCCTTGGTGCCGCGTCCCTGCTCGATGATCTTGTCCACCTCGACCACGAAGTAGTTGGCCACCACGTTGGTGATGTCCTCGGGCGTGATCTTCTTGCTGGGGCGGTTGAGGCCGGTGCGGTTGACGATTTCCTGGGCCAGTTCCATGGTGATGTCCGAATGCTTGATGGAGGCCTGCAGCAGCAATTGCCGGATGGCGCCTTCCAGGATGCGGATATTGGAGTCAATGGCTTCGGCGAGGAACCCGATGATGTCGTCGGAGATATCCAGGTTGAGGGCCATGGCCTTGCGGCGCAGGATGGCCTCGCGCGTTTCGCGATCCGGCTGCTGGATGTCCACGAACAGGCCCCACTGGAACCGGCTCACCAAGCGGTCTTCCAGGCCTTTCAGCTCCCCGGGAGGCGCATCGCTGGTAAGCACGATCTGCTTGCGGCTCTGGTGCAGGGAATTGAAGATGTGGAAGAACTCTTCCTGGGTGCGATCCTTGCCGCTCATGAACTGCACATCGTCC
>JAHFCH010000189.1 GCA_023249635.1 Fibrobacterota bacterium | reverse complement strand
TGTTGGTGCTGCCCAGACCCCCTACGTCCCCGCCCGCACCTCCCGTTCCCGCGGAGCCGTCCAAGCCGCCCAAGCCATTAAGGCCCGCGCGCGCAGCTTTACCGGCGGCCCCGCCCGCGCCGGCTACGCCGCCGCCCATAGTCCGCGATGAGAACGCTCTCGCGCAATCGGACACCCTGGCCCCGCCAGAATCCGCCTCCGCAGTAGCGGGTACGCTACCCCCGGGCCCCGTGCGGGCATCCGAACCGACACCGGTCGCTGCGACGGGCCCGAGCCTCCTGGGAAAACTGACCTCCGTCACCCGCCTGACGCGCATGCCCGTCCTTACGGTCGCGCGCAAGCCCGAATACACGCCGGAGATGAAGCGGCACAACGTTTCCGGCCGGCTCAAGGCCAAGGTCCTGGTCGACAGCGACGGCAAAGTCAAGGACGCGGCGGTATTGTCCGATCCCGGCCACGGCAGCCGCGAATCCGGACTGGACGCCTTACTCGCATTGCAATTCGATCCCGGCTATGCCGACGGCGCCGCCGTCGCAGTCTGGATCCCCTTCACTATCACCTTCGAATGGCAAGAATAGGAGCCCGCATGAGAGCCCCATTGGTATACGGCATCACTCTTTTCGCCGCGGCCTCGGTCGCCCTAGGCGCCGCGGGGGAAATTCCTCCGGCCGGGCTCACGGATTCGGCCGCCGCCCCGAATACCGCCGCCACAGCCACGGTCGCGCCACCAAAGACGGAACCGCAAGTGGCCGAGTACGTGAACTTCAAAGGCCGCCTCCGCGAAAAGGGCACGCGGGCGCCCGTTGCGGATGCGATGGTGGTCCTGGAAATCCTCGACACCTCCGCGGATACCGGGCTGGGCATGCGGTTTGGCGCGTACCTGCAGGCCATCGGCGGCCTGCCGGGGCAAACCTTGGAAGAGGGCAAGCTCACGACCACGACCGATTCCCTGGGGTATTTCGCGTTCCGGTCCGTGCCCGCCGGGCCCATCAAGGTGACTTTCCCCATCAGAGGCTATCGCCGCACCGAGTTCAAGGAAACCCTGGTCCATGGCGAACGCCTGGAGATGGACTATCGCATCCCGCAGGAGGGCTATGACGGGTACGAAATAGTCGTGTATGGCAAGGGCGAGAAGGTGGAAGTGGCCAAGACCGCCTTGAGCGCCTCCGAGATCAGGCGTGTGCCCGGGTTCGGCGGCGATGCGGTCAAGGTGGTAGAGGCCTTGCCCGGCGTGGCGCGACCCTCCTTCGTCAGCGGCGAAGTGCTCATCCGCGGATCGGGCCCGGAGGACTCGCGCTTCCTGCTCGACGGGGTCACGGTCTTCCGGCTTTTCCACTTCGGGGCCTGGAAATCGATTTACAACTCCGAGCTGCTGTCCTCCATCGACATGTACCCCGGCGGCTTCGGGGCCCGCTACGGCGCGGCCGTGGGCGGCATCGTAGAGGTGAAAGGCCGGCCCGCGCGTACCGACCGCTGGCACGCCAAGACCGACGTGAACGTGGTGGATGCGAGCGTCATGGCCGAGGGGCCGTTGGGCGCGGGCTTTTCCTTGCAGGGCTCCGCCACCTATAGCTACCTGGGCGACATCATCAAAGCCGCCACCCATGACCTCACCACCACCGTCGCGCCGCTGTACCGCGACGGGTACGCGCGCTTGGATTGGGACCTGGGGCCGCGCGACAAGTTGTTCCTGACCTGGAGCGGCAGCCGCGACGATCTGGAAATCATCGCTCCCGACGTGCGCGGGGGCAGCGACGAGCTCACCGGCAATACAAGTACGGCGAAGACCGGGGACGCATTCCAAATGGCACTGCTCGGTTGGAACGGTCGCTTCGGGGAACATTTCAGCCACGAGTTGCGGATCAGCGGAATCGAATCGAATTCGAGCGGTAGCCTGTTCGGCGCCGCCAAATTCGGCGCGCGTTCCCGCGGCTTCGGCATGCGCGAGGAGATCAAATATGCCCCGGCCCCTTGGCTCAGCCTGACTCCCGGACTGGACGCCAACTTGGAGCGTTTCCGCTTCCACTACGATTTCACCACCGACAACGGACTCGCCCAAGGCAGCGACGCCCTCCCCATCGGCAACCTGGGCGCCTATGCTTCCGCCGAGATCCGGCCTATGCCCCGCTGGCTGGTGGTTCCCGGCGTGCGCTACGATTATTACAGCGAGGTCGACGAGGGGCTGCCCGCCTATCGCTTGGCCTCGCGCCTCGAATACGCCCCCGGCCTCACGCTCAAGGCCTCGGCCGGTACCTACTCCCAGGCCCCCAAGTTCGCGGGCATCACCGTCAAGGGACTCGGCAATCCCGATCTGCCGCCGGTGGAGGCGCAGCACTTCACTTTCGGCCACGAATGGCGCATCACCGATCTCGTCACCCTCGACGCGCAGACCTACTTCAACCGGCAGACGCACATGCCCAATGCCACCGATAGCATCGATCCGACCACGTCCGGAGCCGTCAACTTCCTACCCGATATGGAAGGCCGCATGTACGGCCTGGAACTGCTGCTGCGGCATGATCGCGGCCAACGCTTTTTCGGTTGGATCGCCTATACGCTGTCGCGCTCTGAACGGCGCGCCCCCCATCCCTTCGCTGCCGAGCTGTACGCGGGCGACCAGGCCTGGGATCCCGACGCATGGGTGCTGGCGGAAAAGGATCAGACCCACAACCTGCAAGTGGTCGGGAGTTGGCGCCTGCCCCGCAGTTGGGAAGCCGGCTTCCGCTTCCGCTACGTCACGGGTAATCCCGCGACGCCCCTCAAATCCATGGCCTCGGACCGGTTCAGCTACGACTCCGATGCGCGCGCCTACGTCGCCGAGCCCGGCCGGCCCTTCTCCGATCGCGTGGGGCCCTTCGTCCAGCTCGACCTGCGCGTGGACAAGAAATTCGCGTACCGGAATTGGATCCTCTCGACCTATTTCGACGTCTCCAACGCCAACTACTTCGTTTACAATAGCCCCGAGACCTACGCCTACAACTACGATAACAGCCGCCGCAAAGCCATCGGCGCCCTGTTCCTGCCCTCCCTCGGCTTTACCACCGAATTCTAACCCGGAGCCTATCATGCATCGCCTGACCGCCCTCGCCTTCGCCGCCCCTTTATGCCTCGCAGGCTGCGCCGAATTCCCGGAGAAATACGAAAACGTGATCGCCGACGCGAAGATCCGACCCTTCGCCATCGTAATCGATCCCCCCGAAGCCGCGCCGGGCGACACCGTCCGCGTCTCACTCAAGCTCTACGACGCCGGCAAAAGCTACGCCATCGACTGGAGGACGGCCTTAAAATTCCAGGTCAAGCAGGCCATCACCGGATCGGCCTTCCCTACCGCATCGGAATGGATCGATCCCGATTCCGCGGGACTGGCCCCGGGCGGCGCCGAGGGCCGGCTCGACTTCCGCTTCGTGGTGCCCGACGGGGCGCGCAATCCCCTGCGGTTCTCCGGCTATGTACCCGATACGTTACCCACTGCGTCCCTGCCGGAAGACGGGGGCGCGGCCCTGGCGGAGATCGGGATCGGGTTTTCAGCCGCGGGAGTCCCGCGGGATACATTGTTGGCCGCCCTCGCCTCCCATCCGCGCCTGCCCAATGCCCTGGCGCCCCTCGTAGACGGCTTCCTCGCCCTGGTCCAAATCCAGGCCCGCGTCACTGCGCCGGGATTCAGCCTCGATGTCTCCAAAAACCTGACCGTGCGTTATAGCAACCGCCTTGCCGCCGGCGCCAACGCCTCCAACGTCAACGCCAATCCCCGCCTCGATTCCATCGGATTCATCCACGTGCGGGCCAAGGACGTTACCGATTTTGCCAAGATCGGCGGGCATGCCTCGGACACGCTATTTTTCGTGGCTTCCCACGGCCCGATCGAACCGCGTATCGCCGGTGATACCCTGCGCATCGTCCCGGGCGATTCGTATTTCCTGATCGCATCGCCGCAGGCCCCGCCGCAAACCTACCGTTCCCCCGCGGGGTCGCTCCACTCCGAGCAGTACTTCTACCAATGGTTCTATACCCAACTGGATTTCCCCACCACCGACTGGGACAAAGGCATCGTCACCGATCACGGTGATCGCTCCCTCGATCGTCCGGTCATTCCCATTCGCTTCCCCGCGGCCGGCGCCGGTTTGCGGCGCTTCGTCATCCGCGCCACGGTGGGTGATTCCCGACCCGAATGGGGTCTGCTCGCGAGCGCCGGGCTGGACTACGCCGGCATCGATTGCGCCCTGGAATATGCTGCGAACGCTGAGTAGGAGAAACCGATCCGTAGGCAAAACCGCGGGCCGGTTCAGAAGCTGAGGTCTGCAGTCACTCGATAGTTACGGGGGGTCTGCAGGTATTGGATGGGGCTGGCGCCGCGGTGGTTGGGGTGGTAGTACTCTTCGTCGAGCAGGTTCTCCACGCCCAAGGCGAAGGCCAGGCGCGCCCCGGTCTGGTCGATGGCGAAAGTACCGAGCCTTAGGTTGGCGTTGGTGTTGACCCACCCCGGAATGGTCAAGACTTCCACGGACTTTCCGTTCAGGGCATTGGCGTCGGTTTCCACTTCGCCGGAGGCGTCGAAGAAGAGGCTGGCGAGCAGCCAGGGCAGGGGTTGGGCGTAGAGGCCCAGCTTGCCGCGGAAGATGGGAACGTCGGCGACGAATTCCTGGGTGCCGATGCGGGACTTGTCCGGGTCGATCCAACGGGCGCCCGCGAAGCCTCCGTAGTTGGACAGGGAAACCCTCAGGAAATCCTCCGCGCCTACGATGGTCTGGTCCGGGATGAACTTGAGTTTGTAAGTCGTGCCTTCCAGCACCTGGGTGAAGTTGTCCGTCGAAGTCATGCGGTAAACGGAGACGCTGTTGGATAGGCTCCACCGGCCCATGCCCGCCATCTGCACGTAATTGGCTTCCAGATCGTCGGTTTGCTTGGGCGGAAAGGTTTCCGCGATGCCGGCTTTCAGGGCGGCGTTCACTTCCCAGGCGTTCGGGGCCCGCACGCCGCGGCCGTAGAGCAGCTTAAAGGCCGACCGCGAGGTGGGCTGATAGACCACGGCGCAGCGGGGCGTGAGGGTGGCGTCCAGATCGCGGCGCTGATCCAGGCGGAAGCCGATGCTGATGCGCAGCTTGTCCTGCCATAGGCTGCTGGTATTCTCGGCGAAGTAGCCGTTGGTATAGGCTTTGAATGTGGTGAAGGGGACGAAGGGATATTGCAAGCCGCCCGGGTTGGCGCTCTCCAGGAGTTCCGCGTTCAGGGTCCAACCGTCGTAGCCGGCCACCAGGGTCTGGTTGCCGAACCGGTAGGTGGCTTCCGCTTTGATGCGGTGGCGCTCGGGGCGGTAGACGCGATTGGGCGTAGGCGCCGTCGCCGTGCCGCCGAGGGAGCTCACGTCTTCGCGCATATAATCGTACTCGGCGAAGCCCTGCATGGGGCCGTCTTCGAGCTTAACGCCGCCGTAGCCGATGAATACGAAACGATCGTTCTGGCGTTCCCCGAAGCGGGCGCGCACCCGTTCGATGCCGGTCAGGTTCTGTTCCCGGTAATAATCCGCCCCCGCATACAGGTGGCGCGAACCCAGGCGGAAATCGAAGGTCTGATTCTCCACCGGGTAATAGGCCTTGGTCGCGTCATGCTCGCGCACGGTGTCGATCTTCGGCTGCCGCGAGTAGCGCGCATCGTCCACCACGAAGTCCCGCAGCTCGGGGAAATCATTCTGGGTGGTGAAGTACGAAGTGCTCACCCCCATGGATACGTCCCCCAGGTTGCGCCGCACCAGTGCGTAGGCCCCCTTCATGTCGCTGGACCCGGTCTGCAAGCGCGCCAGCGAAGTATCCCGCTGCTCCGGATCCGCTACTTTGGTGACGATGTTGATCACGCCCTCGTTGGCGTTGCTCCCATACAACGCCGAACCGGGACCTTGCAACACTTCCACCCGCTTGATGCGGTGCACGGGGAAATTCTGCATCTGGGCCTCGTCGGCCACCAGGTTCTGCGCTTCCCGCCCGTCTATCAGCAGCAAGGTGCCCGAGGAATTGCCCGTGAACCCGCGCTGCCCGCCCGTGGCCCCGTTCCAATTCCAGTAGATGTCCATGTTGGGTATGGCCCACAGCACTTCCCGCATGTCCTTCCAACCATACCGCTCGATGTCCTTATCGGTGATGATATACACCGTACCCGGGGCTTCCAGCACGGTTTCGCTTTTCTTGGAGACCACCTTGATCTGGGTCAGCTCTTCCAGGCTCATATCCCAGAGTTCGCCCTGCGCGGAATCGGGGGAATCGGCGCCCAGGGCCCGGCCCACCAGGCAGGCGGCGATCAAGGCTGGTCTTAATTTGTGAGGTTTGTAATGGCGATGGGAATCCATGCCCTGAAAAACTAATTACAAATTACAACTTCAGATCCTGTTCATGGACCCGATGGAAACGCCGGCGCAGCAGTTCGCTTGCCGTCAGCAGGGCCAGCAGGAAGGCCAGAATGGCGTTGTAATGGGCCCCTATCGCCGTCGGAAGCAGGGTCGGCACCAGGTCGTTGCCGTACCCGTCGGTGAGCATGGGCTGGAATTTGTTCACGATGGCGAACAACGGGGCCAGGCCGCACAGGATATTGATACGGATCCAGCGGGTATGGACGCGTTTGAGGCGGAAAACTTCGTCAAGGCTGTTCATAGTTTGGCTCCGCGAGGTAGCGGGTGGGTTACCGGGGTCTTTTGGGGGGCGGTTCTGGGGGCCGATTTGGAGGTTGAATTCGCCAAGGGGGCATCTACTCCGGGCACAGGGAGTTTGCCGCCCGCGGGACCCAACCGGCCCAGGCTGCGGAGGGCGCGGTAGGTGTTGTACAGGCTGTCCAGGGACAAGGGCGCGGCCTGGTCCAGCAGGTCGGATAGGAACTGTCGGGACGATGCGTGGGTGAGTTGATCGGCGGCGGAGATTAGGTCGGCGCGGCGGAAGGCGGGACCGGTTTCGGTGATGAGGGTTTTGATGAGGTCGAATACGGACTTCCTGTGGCCGCTGTGTTCCAGCAGCCAGCGATCAAGGATCATGGAGGCCTGTCCGCCTTTGCCGTAGACGAGTCCGGCGTAGTCTTCCGGGTCGACGGGATAGCCGTAGGCCGAATCCATCGCCAGGAACAGATGGGTGCGCACGTGGGGCGAGGAGAGCGCGAAGTCCTTGACCGAGGGTAACGTGCCGCGCGGGATGAGCATCTCGGCGGCGAAGGCGGTATCGCCTATCAGGCCCGACTGGGCCGAAAGCAACAGCCCCAGATAATTGGTCATACCTTCCTTCCACCAGGGATCCTCGCGATCGGAATGGTAGACACCCACGAAGGTATGCACCAGCTCATGCACGTGCACATGGGGCAGCAGCCGGGCCTCGCTCTTGAACCAATACCCCTGCACCCCTTCGATGCCCCAGAAGGCCGGGTTCTCCCCCACCCCATAGCGGAATGTCGGCAACGGGAACAGGGAATCCTCCACCACGCGGATGCAGCGCTCCAGCAGGCTGCCGAAGGCTTCCAGATCCAGGGAGGGATCGGAAGTGGCGTACAGATCCAACTCATGCCCGCGGATGGTCCGGGTGCGCGCCTGCACCGCGCCATAGGCCCCGCGCGTGAACATCAATTCGTAGTTGGTGGAAAGCTCGCGCAGGGCATCGGTCCCATGCAATTCCCGTCCCGGCGCCGCGGCGAAGGTAACGCTCAAGCGCGCCGGCGTCCGCCACTGCGCGGTCAAATCCCTCCCCAACAAGGGCAGCAGGAAATAATAGGCCCCGTCGATCAAATCCACCCCCGCCGCCGTCCCGGGAATCGGCGGCCCGAAGCGGTTCGCGTCCAAAGGCGCCAGATCGACGGCGTAGGAAATGCTGCGCGCCGAAGCCGGCAGCACGATGAAATTCCCGTCCAGTTCGATGCCGGGCAGCGCGGTATCGCGGGCCGCCAAATCCTTGCCATGCTTATCCGCCACGCTCAAGGCCGCGGCATGGTAGCCCGCTACGGGATAGGCCGGGTTATCGGAGTAGAAGACCGGGGCCTGGAACAGCTTGGCTTCGTCCTCGGGCCAGGCCCGGATGCGGATGGCGACGCGGCAGGCATGGCCGTCAGCGCTCGGGGTAACGGTATATTCAAGTTTATGCTCCGAGCCCGGCGTGGGCTTTTCGGTTTCGAACAGGCATCCCGTCAGGAGCGACAGGCTTACCAGCAGCGACAACATCGCCGCGGCCCCAACCGGCATCCCAGCCCGCATCTTGGTGGCTGCCTCTATCCGTTTATCCACCGGTATCACGCCATGCCAAGGTACTATCTTTTCCCACATGCCCTCCCATCTAAGGCGCATCCTGGCACGGGCCACGGTAGCCGCCGTAATACTCCTGCCCTCGCTTTCCCCGGCCGTCCCCGTCGACGTCGCCAATCCCGTCTACCCTTTCCTGCGCCGCCTGGAATTGGAAGGACGCATACCCGCGGGGCATCTCGACGCCCTGCCTATCCCCAAGTCCCAAGTCGTGGCCCTGCTCGCCCAGGCCGAAGTGTCCCCCGGCCTCCCCGCCTGGGAACGCCGCCGCCTGGAAGGCTTGCAGGAAGAGTTCGGCGCGCGCGCCGGTTCCGACGGACGCTACCATCCCATCGGGTTCCGTGACTCCGCTTTTCAGTTGGATGCCCGCGCCGAATCCTTCAACGGCGGCTACATCCAAGATTCCCTCCCCTACGCGCGCACGTACGGCTACGGCACCCTCACCGCGCGCGTGGAAGGCTCGTACCGCGAGCACTTCCAATTCCTGTCCCAGGCCAACGCCGGCCAGGAGCGCGTGGTCCACGCCCGCTTCACCGAGAATTACGATCCCCAGGCCGGCATGCCCTACAACACCGACCGCACCGGCAAGGCCGGCACCCCGCGCACGGTAGGCACCTTCGACGCCTTCCGCACCTTGGTGGGCTATGAAGACGGCGCCGCCCGCCTGGAATTCGGCTCGGATTGGAACCAATGGGGCCCGGGCATCTGGCAGCACGCCGGACTTTCGCAACACCCCTGGTTCTGGGTGCAGGATTCCCTCCCCCCCAACGATTCCATCGGCTTCCGCGGCACCCTCCTCCCCGGCAGGTACCGCACCGGTTACCGTCGCCCGGGCGAGGCCGCCCCCATGACCCAGATACGCATGGCCCTGCGCGCCGGCCGCTTCGCGTACACCAAGATCGCCGCGCAACGCACCGGCCTCTGGAATGATTCCCTCGCCTACGTGGTCGCCCACCGCCTGGAATGGCGACCCTGGGACCGCCTAGGTCTGGCCCTGGGCGAAATGGTCGCCACCGGCGGCCGCTCCTTGGACTGGACCTACGCCATTCCCTTGGTGCCGCTCAAGTACGCCGAACACGAGCTGGGCGATCGCGACAATTCCGCCATCATGGCCGACTTCGACCTACGCCTGCCCCATAGCTCCCGGGTATACGGCGAACTGTTCCTGGACGACTGGAGCGGCTGGGACCTGGATTTCTGGGGCGACAAATACGCCTTCACCCTGGGCGCGGAGGCCGCGTCCTTTCCCTGGGAAGGCTCTTTATTGCAAGTCGAGTATTCGCGCGTGGAACCGTGGGTCTTTACCCATCAGCGCGCGGACCGCCAGTACCAACACTTCGGGGCCTTGCTGGGCAGCTCCCTGCCACCGGATTCCCACTCCTTCCATTTCGCCTTCGAACAGGCGCTACGGTCGAATTTGGATTTACGGTTGGAGTACGCGTTCATGCAACGGAATGCGGTGGAACGGGGAACGTCGGTGTTCGATTTGCATCAGGACAGTATCGACGGGCGCACCAAGACCTTTTTGGGTGGAACCGTAGAGACACGGAACACGGTGCTGGCGGGGGCTACCTGGCGGTGGCGGCGGTTCGTGGAGTTCCACGGGGCGTTCGGGTGGTTGGCGGTGGAGGAGTGGAAGAGTCGGGCGGGGGTGGACTTGTCGTCGCCGTTGGTGACGGGGGAGTTGACGCTGAGGTATTAGGCGGTAACCCGGGGGATGTACAGACTGAATGAACAATTAAAACCAAGAGTCCAGAAAAAATGGGCAGGATGGTAATGGAACCAACACATACAGAGCAAACTATAATCGCGCTTGATAGAATTGTTTACGATGTCCGCTGCGAATACGATTTGAGATTCCTGTTTAGCGAACCAAAATATTTAGTGGAAAATATCAAAGGTGGGTATAAGATTACGGCCAGCTTTGACGCCAAAGAATATCGGAGTGGATTGGAACTTCAAGAATACGACTTGGAGGTACAATCCAAATTGATGGCCTATAGTTTATTAATGAATAAGAAATATCAAATATCTAATAGGGAAATTGTTTCAATTGTAAATGGAAGTCCAATCCCTTCCTATGACTCGAAAGCATGGTATGGAGAGGAGCTTGATAATCAAACGATATGGAAAGACCGAGATGGCCACATCTTCTTGAATGTTGAAAAAGAGCTAAGCGACCTTGTTGGATTTTCAAGTGCGATTTCCGAGCTTGTGCAATTGGAACCCGTTTTAAAATTTGTTATTCGAAAGTTTAACGAAGCCTACTACGAAATTGATAACGAATTATTCCACCTCTATGACATACGAGAGGCAATAGACAGGTATTTCAAGGATCAAGGAAAAGACTATAAAAATGAATTGAGAATTTCCCTTAAGGAGCACTCTGAATTCGGTAAATTCATAAATGGAAAACCAATATTTAGGTCTAGGCATCCGGGAAAGTTTGTCGGTAAATTTGAACCGTTGAATGGCGATGAAGTGAGGAAATTGAGATCATTCTGCCGAAAATTGATATTATCGCTAGTCGACAATCTTCTCACTGAGTATGGATACAAGGCAGCAGAATAAATAAGGCGAAATGAAAATGACCATCTTTGCTGGTAAGCTGTACATGATCGAACCGAACGGATTGCGCGCGACCAGCACGGGCTTTGCTCGGTCAGTCAATTCAGTGTCGGTCAGATAGAAAGTCTCGCGCATGTCCTCTACGGGCTGTCCCTCCGCGCTACGACGGTGCCAACCACCACACGAGCGGTTTAGGGGAGAACTAAAGGCGTTAGTTCTAAAAATGGCCAATTTCAATGAAATTAAGGAATTATATAGTGCACTTAAGTGCAGCTAATATGCTACATTATTAGGAAAAAGGAGCAAATTTGTCCGAGGACTTTTTTGATAAGCCATTCGATGAAGAGACTCATCAAAAGCTTCAGCTCTTTTCGAACTACATAGAAAAATGGTTGCCAGTTTTTCTGTCGACACGATACCCAAGACCGATAAGAATCTTCGATTTTTTCGCAGGTGTTGGAACGGATTCTAACGGGGCGTATGGCAGTCCCTTGCTTATTTTAAAGCACCTCCAAAATTACAACGACTTGGTAAGTGATTCAAAAGTACCGATAACGGTTTTTCTAAACGACAGAAATAAAGAGTACTGTGATCGCCTACAAGCCAACGTCGATAAAGTTGGGTACAACACAGAAAAAGTCAATGTTATAATTTCTAATAAAGACTTTTCGGAAGCCTTTGAATTGGCAAGAGCGGATTTTATTGATTCCGCAAACCTGATATTCTTGGACCAGTTCGGAGTTAAATACGTCGATAAATCCTTATTCAGGTTCCTCGTGAAGTTGAAATTTACAGACGTTATTTTCTTTGTTTCCTCTTCAACCTTCAACAGGTTTTCTGAACATGAGAGCATTCAGCCTATTCTTGAGCTAACAACTGAAGAAATCAAGAAGCACCCACCTTCAAAAATACATCGCGCTGTAACCGAGAAATATCAATCCTTCATACCTGATGGCGCTCAGTATTGTATTGCTCCATTTAGCATAAAGAAAGAGTCTAACGTTTACGGACTTATTTTCGGATCCGGCCACCCACTTGGTGTTGAAAAATTCCTGGATATCTGCTGGGATCAGGACAAGCAGAGAGGGGAAGCTAATTTTGATATTGATGGTGAAAATATTGATGAAGGCGCGCCATCAATGTTCGAAGATATGAATAGGCCAAAAAAGATTCTCGTATTCGAAAAAGAACTAGAATCAAAAATATTGTCTAGAGAGTTAAGAACTGACAGAGATATTTTTTTATATGCAATCAATCGCGGCTTTATCAATAAGCATATTGAACCTGTCATCGAAAAGCTGAAGCAGGAAAAAAGAATAGAGCTTAAGCAACCATCTTTCCGATGTAATACCGTTTGGAAAAAGGAAAGAGAACCAAGACCAGTGGAGGTGCTAAGATGAGTCAGGTTTCCACTATTGAATGGACAAATTCTACCTGGAATCCGGTCACAGGGTGCTCAAAAATTTCATCTGGATGTAAGAATTGCTATGCAAGTACCTTTTCGGAAAGGTTTCGCGGAACACCTGGACATTATTTTGAAAAAGGGTTTGATCTAACTTTACGTCCAGACAAACTTCACGATCCGATTAACTGGAAAAAACCACGAATAATATTTGTGAATTCAATGTCGGATTTATTTCACAAAGAAATTCCAGAATCCTTCATTCATCAGGTGTTCGATACGATGGTTGTTGCCAATCACCATACGTACCAGTTACTAACAAAAAGGCCAAATAGAATGGCCGAATTTGTGAAAAAACGATTTGGCAAAAAATTACCGAAAAATATTTGGTTAGGCGTAAGTGTCGAGGATCAAAGAAACAAAGCGAGAATCGAAATACTACGCACTATTCACTCCCCGATTCGCTTTCTTTCAATAGAACCGATATTGGGCGACCTAATGCTGAAGGCCGCTGAGTTAAAAGGAATTAGTTGGGTAATAGTAGGAGGTGAATCTGGCCATGGGGCGAGACCGATGAAAGAAGTCTGGGCAATGAAAATCAAGAACCTTTGTCATGAGCTTGAGATCCCATTCTTTTTTAAGCAATGGGGCGCCTTCAATAATGAAGGTATTCGAATGAGCAAATCTAAGAGCGGCCGAATCCTTGACGGCCACATTTATAGCGAAATGCCCAATATTGGGCCTCCACATTAGGGTAACTTGTGTGCTAACCCGAATTCCAGTCGATTCGCGCTCACCGCTTACTCGAACGTAATACGGTTGGAATCAATAAAGCGAGAAATGCATGTCATTCGTGCTTCAGCGGTTTATGGGAGCAATACGATTTGAGGACAAAATCGGATTGCATGGCAGTTATATCAACTCGATAAAAGCCGCTTTATACTCTTTGAATGGGCAAACCCCACGGGATCGAAGGCGATTCTTCGCTGTCAAGTATCTC
>JAHFCH010000188.1 GCA_023249635.1 Fibrobacterota bacterium | reverse complement strand
CCAATTCCTCGAGCGCCCTTTGCTTGATCTTCTCGTCGGTCTGGATCGCGGCCAGGTGCTTTTCCTGTTCCCGGCGGGCGCGCGAAAAGGATTCCTTTTCCTGGGATTTGCGGGCGCGGATTTTGTCCAGCTCGGCCAGGCGTTCGTCCAGCTTGTCGGCGGCGCGTTGCTTGGCCGCCGCATCCTCGCGGCTCGCCTCCACCAGCTTGCGGTCGTAGCGCAGCACCCGCTTCATGAAGAATACCTTGCGCAGGAAATCCCCATCACCCGATTCCCAACCCTGCATCATGAAACGGTCCGGGCTGCCGCCAATGTAGAGGGCGCGCACCCGACGCGCCATCACCTCATTGCGTTCCCGGATGCGTTTTTCCACTTCCGCCATTTCGGCTTTCACTTCGGCCAGGGAGCGGTTGAGGGTTTCTTCCGTGGTTTCCAAACGGTTCAGGTATTCATCCGTATGCCGGAGGTTACCCGCGATCTTCTCGAGCGTCCCCAAGGCCGACACCTTTTCTTCGCGCAGATTGGCCAAATCCTTCTGTTCGCTCTGCAGGCGATCGCGCAAATCGTCGAGCTCATGCCGCTGGCGTGCGAGCTCCTTGTCGAAGTCCTTTTTTTCGGAAGCGTGGAGGGGAAGGGAGAAGAGGGCTATGAATAAAACATGGAGCAGGAGCGAGATTAGGGTACAACTACTCGAGTTCGCGTCGGGCGTCGGGCGTCGGGCGTCGGGCGTAAAATGCGGGAAACGCATTTACCTAACCTTCCGTTCCATTCTTGCGCCCGACGCCCGACGCCCGACGCCCCACGGGATGCTGCTACGCAGCTCTGAATCCGAAATTCCCCCCGGCATCTTGCTTTGTGCGGCTTTTTTTTTCAGCTTCACGCCGCATGCCCGCGCAGGAACGCCCGCACCGTGCGCGCGCTCGCGATGGCGGCAATGGTAGCGGTCGCGCCGATCAGGGTCAGGGAACAACCCATGAACGGCACGCTCGCCGCCAACCCAGCCGAGATGAGGCGCGACAGGGTAAGTAGGAAGCCGAGGGTAAGTACGCCTATCAGGCTACCCAGCACGCCCAACAATACGCCTTCGAGCAGGAAGGGGGCGAGGATGAACAACTGACCGGCTCCGCAGTACTTCATGTTCTCCACCAGAATGCGGCGCGAATAGAGGTTGAGCTTTACGGCATTGTGGATGATGAGGGAGAGGGCTCCGGCCACGAGGAAGATGAGCACGGAGGATCCGCCCGCAACCGGCCAGCGCCACTTATCCAACCAAGCCAGGTACAGCGAATTGCCCGTAGCTTCCTCGACCTCGGGGAATTGCCGCACGCGATCGAGCAGGAGCCTGTTCTGCGACGAGGAGCGGAAGCCCAGGGCCGGGTAGAGCAGGAAGGAATGGGGCAGGGGATTCCAATCCAGGGAGCGGATCATCTCGTCGCCGAAGTCCCGTTTGAATTCCTCCAAGGCGTCGTCCTTGCTGACGAAGACCACCGAGTCGAGACCTTGCAGCCGGTGCAGCTTGGACTCCAGTCCGTCGAGGGAGGCTTGATCCTCGTAACGAGGCCCCGGAAAAACCCGGATGACGCTGTCCGCGGCGCCGCCGTGGCCCAGGGACCAGACGAGGACGAAGGCGAGCAGGAGGCCGGCGAAGACCGAGGTGCAGATGCCTATGGTGATGACGGAGGTTACGGAGAGGAATTTGTCGGATCGGAAGCCGCGGAAGGCTTCCAGGAGCAGGTATCCAATCTGGTTTTTCATCCGCTACCCAAGGTAGCAATCGGCTATGGGCTATTGGCCGGGCTGTAGGCCCTGCGCCACCGGAGCCCCGGGGGGACCGTGGGCGGTGCCTTGCGGGGCCGGGTTGATTTCGCGGAACTGGAAGCTGGGGCGGTGGTACATGTAATAACCGGGAAAGTCGCGATGGGAGCCGTGGGCCTGGAAACGGATTTTGGCCAAGGACATTTCCTGAAGGATTTTCCCGACCGAAAGTTCGGCGTGGAATCCGGATTCCCATTCTGCGGCGTTGATGCGCCCGCCGTCTTCTCGCACCATGGCTTCACGGCTGCCGTCATGATCGAGGGCGAGGCGGTAATCGGCCAGGCCTAGGCATACGTCGAGGTCGCCCGCTTCGGGAGCCACCATGCGTTCGACCCAGAGGGTTGCGTTGAAATCGCGCAGGCGGGTCTTGAACAGGGACAAGCCGCGGAAGGTTTCGGTGCGATCGGCTCCGGCGAATTCGTCCAGGTTGTCGATGATAATGGCCAGGGGCAGATCGCTGGCGCCGCGCTTGCGCTGCTTGGGCAGGAAGTCGTGCTCGATGTACTTGAGCAATTGTTCCAGGCCGTCGCTTCGGTTGCACAGCATCACCTGGGGGGGATGCGGGAACAGGCTGTCGAAGGCCTTGGCGAGGGCGGCGGCTTCGGGCACGCCGTTTGGGGGTTTGCCGGCCAAGGGATTGGTCCGGTAGTGGCGGGAAAGGGCGGCGAGGGCGAGCTCGCCCAGGTTGCGGCGTTTGGAGAAGACCAGTACCTGACCGGTGCCTTCCTTGGAGAAGCCTTCCGCGCTTTGCATCAGGAACTGGAACGCGAGTTCGCCCGCGAAGGGATCGCATTGCATCATGATCAACTCGCCGCAACCCGCTCCCTGGTGGAGCTTGTTGAAGGGCGAAGAGTAGATGGGCCAGCGCCATTTGCCTTGGGTGTAGTCCTGGAACCAGCCGACCAGTTCGCGCAGATCTTCGCGCGGGGTTTCGGCGGGCTCATGACGATCGCCGCCGTAGGCCTTTTCGTGCTGCAGGCCGGCGCTCGCCGAGCTTTCGTATTGCGGCTCCGAGGTCTCGGACCAGTTCTGGGAAAGCCCTTGGATGTTGGAAGGGGGCGCGTAATCCGCTCCCACCTTTTCCACCTTGGCTTTCTTCGGTTCGTACATCTCCTCGAACAAGGCGGTGATGGCGCCTTCTTCGCCGGGCTCCAGGGAACCGGAAGAAGTAACCACCATGCTATCGGGGGCGTCGGGTACGAAGATGCCGGGCAGGCCCGGGGTGGGGTCGAAGAATTTCCCCGTCACGGCCGAGGTTAGGGCGAAATGCTTATGCTCCTGCGAGCTCATCTTTTTTTCGAGGGCATCGAGAAGTTTCTTGGTCGCCAGGGCCAGGGATTGTTTCACTTGGGGCCGGCGCTGCAAGGCGGCCGGAGCCCACATGCGCAGCACCACGCCGGTGAGGAAGTAATCCATGCTGTAGCTCTTGATGCCCACGCGCCCCAGCATGGTGTCGATCTGGTACACGATGGCCATCACCTGCTCGTGGTTGGCCCCGTTGGCCGTCATCTCCTGGATCAGTTCGGGTTTGAACAAGAGGCCGAAGGAAAAGGAGTGCGCGCGCGCCTGTTCCTGCGCGGGCAGGTCGGCTAGGCTGCGATCGAATTGGTTGTAAGAGGCGCGCGTGGGGATCTGCGCTTGGGTATACGCGAAGTTGCTCAGGCAGAAGTTGAATCGGCCTACCAGGCCGCGACAGGCTTCCAACAGGAAATCGGGATCGTTGAAGAAGCCGCGCCCTTCCACCTTGTTGGACTTGTTGTTGACCAACATGATCTCCAAGTAGGCTTTGCCTCCGTCGGAGAGCGGCGTGAAGGTCTTGATCAGATCGGGCTTGCTGAATAGGGAGGAAAGCATAGGGTCCCCGTATTTTCCCGCTATTCCGGGATTTTGGCCAGGGGTGGCCGGGATCGGAGCGCATACAAGCTGAAATGCTATCTTGGGGCGCCGTGGTAACCCTCGGCATTGAAACCTCTTGTGACGAAACCGCCTGCGGCCTGGTCGATGACGGAATGCGGGTGCTGGCGAACCAGGTCTACAGCCAGGTGCCTTTGCACTCGGATTACGGGGGGGTGGTTCCCGAAATCGCGGCGCGCGCCCACCTTGAAAAAATCGACCCCATCGTCCGCGCGGCTCTCGACGAGGCGGGGATCGGGTTCGATGGCATCGATCAGATCGCGTTTACCCGTGGTCCCGGATTGCTTGGGCCGCTACTGGTGGGAGCATCCTTCGCGCGCGCGCTGGGCCGCAGCCTGGGAATACCGGTCACCGGCGTGAATCATCTCGAAGGCCATCTGGCATCGGCCTTTCTGCAAGAGCCTTCCTTAAAGCCCCCGTTCCTATGCCCGGTGGTCTCGGGAGGGCATACCGAATTCGTGCGTGTGGATGCGGGACTGGAATACACCCTCATCGGCAAGACCCGCGACGATGCGGCGGGCGAGGCTTTCGACAAGTGCGGCAAGATCCTCGGGCTGGGTTATCCCGCCGGTCCGTTGGTGGCGCGGACGGCGGTAGGCGGGCGCCGGGACTTCGTGGTATGGCCGCGCGCGCTCGAGCAGCGCGACAATTTCGAGTTCTCCTTCAGCGGACTCAAGTCGGCGGTACTCCGCTATGCCGAGTCGCAGGATGCCGAAACCATCCGTAACCAATTGCCCCACATTTGCGCGTCCCTGGAATCGGCCATCGTCGAGGTGCTGGTGAAGAAATCCATGCTCGCCTTGATTTCCGCCGAATTGGACACGCTGACCGTGGTGGGCGGGGTTTCGGCCAATATCCATTTGCGCGAACGGATGACCGTCGAGGCGGGAAAACGGGGTTTCCGCGCCATTTTCCCATCCGCCGCCTTCTGCGGGGATAATGGCGCCATGATCGCGGCCCTGGCCCAATGGCGCGCCAACGAGGGGATTTCCGGCATGGAAACGGCCGTAAGCCCTTCGCTTCGCTGGTCCTAAGCCAGCCTTGCCGATTGACAATGGGCCCCCGCCAACCTATAGTATTCAGTATCCGCTTGGAGGCCTAACATGTTGAAGAAAGTCCTGCCCGCCCTCATCGCCGTGGCTGTCGTCTCCCTGGCCATTCCTTCCCATGCCGATGAAGCCGAAGTGCGCGCCGCTGCCGATAAGGTCAAGGACCAGAAGCTGCGCGACCATTTAATGCAGAACATCGACATTTTCGGCAAAACCGATTTGCCGGCCATCTACATTTTGATGCCGAACACCGACGGCTCGGAAGATATCCAAGGCTCGCTGCTCACCCGCGATTTCTCCCGCGACCCGTTCTTCATGCAGAACGTCGACCGCGAAGAATTCGAATTGAAGGTTACCCTGCGCGAGATCGGCGGGGAAGAGGAAAACAAGGATAAGCTGAAGGAAGCCGCCAAGCACTGAGCCGAGACGGCTTCGGGTCTGAGGAACCTCGCTGGTAACGGCGGGGTTTTTTTATTTCTTGCGGGCGTACACGCGCATGGTATCGCCCCATCCCGGGGAGGTAATCAGATTCGACACCCAGGTGGTCACCGCGCTTACCGTCTTCTGCCAAGCGGTCTCGCGGAAAATCCCGGTCTGCCTTTGCTTGCGCGACTTTTCCGCGACCTCGCGGCTCCGCAGGCTTTCCAGCCACTGCTCCTTGGCCGGCTCGCGCTTGTCGACGCGGTGAGGCACGCCGAACCATTCCCGCAAGGGAGCCAACCCTGAAGTGCGGATGCGGATGTCGGTGAAGCCCGCCTTCTCCAACAAAGCTTGCAGGGTGGCGGGGGTGAAGTAGAGCAGATTGCGCGAAGGCTCGAAACCGTACCAGCGTTTGCGCACGATGCGGCGCACCAGGCTGTTGTAATTCGGGGTCGACAGCGCGACCAACCCGCCCGATTCGAGATGTTCGTTGACCCAGCGCAGGAACTCCAATGGGTGCGGCTCGCGCTCGATGACGTCCCAGGCGCAGATGATATTGTATTGGTTATCCAACGGATCGCGGAAAATATCGGTGGCCGACACCTGCAGATCGAATCGCTCGCTGGCGAAGGAGGCGCGCTCCTTGGACCATTCCAGGCCTTCGACCGAGGCGTAATGCGGCCGGCACAGTTGCAGGAAATGCCCCCAGCGGCAACCGATTTCCATCAGTCTGGCCGAGCGTTGGTTCATGCCCTTCAACGTCGGCATCTCGCGATGCATGCGTTCCATCAAGGTCGCGGCCTGGTGGCGCAATTGCAGGTTGCGTTCGGAACTGATGGGCGACGGTTCCCTCCGCAACACCTCTTGGCGGGTGGCGGTGGCCAGGCGCGGGGATACGTAGCGCAGGCCGCAGGACTTGCATTTGCGCAAAAGCGTCGGACCCAGGCGGCCTTGGATGCGGGCGGGCAACGTGCCGCAGGCGGGACAGGGGGACTTCTCCAGGAAATCGTGGTCTTCGCCGTCCCGGAGCAGACGGCTCCAGAAATCGTCGACGGGGCGTTCGGCTTCGCGGCCTTGCCGCATGGGTCGCCCGCGGCCGCGATCGCCGCCGTGTTCGTCCCGTCCGCGACCCCGGCTCCAGCCGCCTCTGCCGCGGTTGTCGCCGCGGCCGCGCCTGCCGTCCCGGCCCCGGTTATCGCCGGAACCCCGGCCTTCCCGATCTCCGCCGCCGTGGCCGCCGCCGCGCCGGTTATCCCGATCGCCGCCGCCACCACGGTTTTCTCCGCCTTGCTGGCCCCGGCCATCTTGCCGATTGCCGTCTCTGGAAGGTCCGCCCTTACCGAATCTGCGATTGCGCACGGTGAAATAATACCTCGATTCGGGTTGGTCTTAAAGCCGTATGTGGGCCGTATGGATTTTGCGGGGCTAAATTTCTACTCTTGGCGATCGTGGACACCCCCATTCTCATCAAGCACGCGATCGCGATTCTGCCCAATGGACCCGAGGCCGTCGACGTGCTTATCGCGGGCGGACGCATCGAAAAAGTGGGCGCGACGTTGTCGGTTTCCGGAGCGCAGATCATTGATGCCAAGGGACTTACGCTTATCCCGGGAGCCATCGATCCTCAGGTGCATTTCCGGGAACCGGGCATGGAGTGGAAGGAAGATCTGGGCTCGGGTTCGCGTGCGGCCGCGGCCGGAGGCGTTACGGGATTCCTGGAGATGCCCAATACCCAGCCGGCCACCACCACCGCCGAGCTGATGGCCGCGAAAAAGGCCATCGCGGCCTCCAAGAGCCTGGTCAACTACAACTTTTTCATCGGGGCCACCCCGGAAGCCCTGCCCGACCTGCTCAGTACCCCCAACGTTTGCGGCATCAAGATTTTCATGGGCGCCTCCACCGGCACCTTGTTGGTGGACAAGCTGGCCGATCTCGATCGCATCTTCTCCCAGGGCCGCCGCCTCATCGCCGTCCATGCCGAAGACGAAGCCCTGATCCGCGAGAACAAGGCCCGCTACGGCGCCGCCGCCAAGCCGGAGGATCACGCCCTTATCCGCAGCCCCGAGGTCGCCCTGCGCGCCACCCGCACCGCCATGGAACTGTCGCGGAAATACCGGCGCCGCTTGCACATCCTGCATATGACCACGCAGGAAGAGGCGGAGTACCTGGCGACCGAGAAAGCCGGTATACCGGTTTCGGCGGAAGTATGCCCGCAGCATTTCCTGTTGCCTGCGCCGGATTGCTACGAGAAGTTGGGCACCTACGCCCAGATGAATCCGCCCCTGCGGGAAAAACGCCACGGCGAAGCCCTTTGGAAGGCCCTCAAGTCCGGAGTCATCGATTGCATCGCCACCGACCATGCGCCGCATACCCGCGAAGAGAAGGACAAGGGTTTCCCGCATGCGCCTTCGGGAATGCCGGGCGTGGAAACATCCTTGCCGCTCATGCTCGATCGCGTGAACCAGGGCCTGTGCAGCCTGGAAGAAGTCGTGCGCTGGATGAGTTCGAATCCCGCCCGCCTTTACGGTATCAAGAATAAGGGCCGCATCGCGCCCGGGTACGACGCCGACCTGGTGCTGCTGGATATGGCCCGCGAGAAGACCATCGAGAACGGTAAGCTGCAGACCAAGGTCAATTGGAGTCCGTATAACGGGTGGAAGATCAAGGGCTGGCCGGTGGTTACCATGGTCAACGGCCATGTGGTATTCCGCGAAGGCGAGTTCTTCACTGATCGCATGGGCAGGGAAATGATCATCGACGCGCCTTGGGACCGCGGCGAAGATTTCCCGTGATCCGGCCCCTTCTCCGCAATCCCTACATCACCCTATGCGTGCCTCCGGCCTTGATGCTGCTGCAATTCCTCGATTTCATCCTTCTGCTGGAAATCGGGCTGCCTGAATCCATGGCGGATACCCACGGTAAGGCCGCTCTGTGCATCTGGGCCCTGTTCGCCTCTATCTTGCCCACCATCCCGGCCCTGCTGCTGGCGGTACGCCAGACCATCTACCTGCCCAACAAGATCGCCCCCGCTTTGGGCGTCGTCTTTAACGGCTTGTACCTGGTGGGCTTCGTGACCTTCTTCGTGGTCTGCTTCGTGGTCCGCACCTTCACCTGATCAATCCCCGCTACCCGTTCCATTCCGCTACGTCCCGTAACCGCCCGGTAACGGGGGATGCGATTCGATTTCGCCTTCCCGGGCCCATGGCACGGGGCTTGCAGCGCTACCCAGGGATCCGAGCGAAAGGAATCCCCATGCACGCGACCGCCGTGAACCCCGTGAATGCCGTGAACGAAAAAGCAGACCTTCCCGATTCCGATCTGATGGACGCCTATTCCCGCGCGGTCACCGGCGCAGCCGGGCGCGTCAGCCCCTCGGTGGTTTCCATCTCCGCCATCCACAAACGCAATCCCGAAGCGCGGCCTGACGCGGCGCAGAAATCGCTTCCCGGACCCAAAGCCGGCGGCGAAGGGCCCCGCGGCCGTGGCGGGCAGGAGGAGGAGGAACGCGAGCGCGCGGGCAGCGGCTCCGGATTCGTGTTCACCCCTGACGGATTCATCCTCACCAATAGCCACGTGGTACATGGCGCCTCACGCATCGAAGTGGGTCTTTCCGACGGAAGGCGGCACGAGGCCAGTCTTATCGGTGACGATCCGGATACCGATCTGGCGGTCATCCGCATCACCGCCGATCATTTGCAGCCGGCGGAACTGGGCGATTCCCAGGCTATCCGCGTAGGGCAATTGTTGATCGCCATCGGCAATCCCTTCGGATTCCAGACCACGGTAACCGCGGGCGTGGCCAGCGCGCTGGGCCGTTCCATGCGCACGCAATCGGGCCGCCTGATCGAGAACGTGATCCAGACCGACGCGGCGCTCAACCCGGGAAACTCCGGAGGGCCTTTGGTGGATGCCCGCGGCGTGGTGGTGGGCGTGAACACGGCCATCATCCGGCCGGCGCAGGGAATCTGCTTCGCCATCGCCGTGAACACGGCCAAGCGCGTCGCCTCGCAATTGATCCAGAAGGGCAGCATCACCCGCGGCTACCTGGGATTGGGCGGACAGGATATCCCGCTGCATCGGCGCATCGTGCGCTATCATCATCTGGAGCGGGAAGAGGGCATTCTGGTGATCGGAGTGGAACCGGAAAGCCCGGCGCGCCAGGCCGGTCTGCGCGAAGGGGACGTGATCACGGCCATCGGGGGCGAACCCGTGAGCGGTTTGGACGATTTGCATCGGCTGCTGACCGAGGATCGCATCGGCGTGGACACCACCTTGGCGGTCATCCGCGGATTCACGGAACGGCTGCATCTGGCGGTCCGCCCTACCGCGCGTAAAACCGCGTAGTCCACGCCCGTAGGGTCCTGCGCGGTTGCCCCCCGCGGCTTTCCCATTCCATAATCAGGGACCATGGATTCCCCGGTGCGGAAACGCTTGCGTTCCCCGTATGCATTCGCCATTGCCGCCGCCGGCTTATGTCTGGTATGCCTGCTCGCGATCGCGCTGGCCGAATGCGCGGCCAGGCTTTGCCTGCCGGCCTACATCGGACCCGTCTCCGAGGCGGGCCCGTATAAGCACCTCGTACTGCTGGTAGGGCCGCGCGGGACCCATCCGCCTACACGGCTCACCACCAACCGTTGGGGCCTACGGGGCGAAGAACCACCGCGGGATTGGCGGGCTTGGGACACCTGGCTGGCCTTGGGGAGCAGCACCACCTTAGGCTACCATCTCGATGATAGCGACGCATGGCCCGCGCGGGTGCAGCAGCGGCTCAGGGCCGCGGGGAAGCATGTCTGGATCGGGAACGCAGCCCAGGACGGACTTACCACCGCGGGCATCGCCATGGAAATGGAAGCGCTGGCGAAGCGCATCAAACCCCGTAATGTGCTTATTCTCGCGGGCGGCAGCGAAATGGCGCTCACCTTTTCCGATGATCGGCGCGAGCGCGGCAGTCCGTACGATCGGGCGTTCGCCAAGCGCGCGGCCCGGGCCGATACGCTGGGCGGTTGGAAGGATTACAGTCGTCTCTATCGCGAATACCAATTGTTGCGCAAGCGCCGGGCCCATGAAACGGTAACGCTCTCCGTGGCCGCCCACGCCAGCCGTTTTCCCGCCCCCTTGACCGGCGCGGAAGATTCCCTCTCGTTGGATTCCCTGGCAGGACCCACCTTAGCGGTCTATTCGGAAAACCTACGCGGGCTCCAGGCCCGCGCCCGTACCTTGGGCATCCGTGCGGTCTTTCTCACGCAACCCTACCTCTATGGCGTCGACTCGGCCTGGGCCCATCGCTTCGCCCGCAGCGTGACTTTCCGGGGCCGCGAATACCGCATCTCCGCCGCGACCGAACGCCGGCTGCTGGATCGTTTCAATGCGGCCTTGCTCGGTCTCTGCGCGGGCGACGGCCTCGAATGCTTCGACCTGGCCTCGCGCATGGCGGGCGATTCCCTGCGCTTCTACGACGAAGGCCATTTCACCGCCGCCGGCGCCGATCTGGCCGCGGCTGAAATCGCCGGCTACCTGCTTACACCGCGGCGTCCCTGATGGCGGCTTCCCACGCCTATCGCCCCGATATCGACGGTCTGCGCGCCGTCGCTGTGATCGCCGTGGCCGCCTTCCATGGTTTTCCTTCCGCGGTCCCCGGCGGCTTTATCGGCGTCGATGTTTTCTTCGTGATCTCCGGGTACCTCATCACCGGTATCCTGCTTGGACAATCCGGATCGACGGCGGAGAAACTCGGGGTCTTTTACGCTCGGCGTATCCGGCGCATCTTTCCGGCCCTGATCCTGGTGGTGGCCGCCGCTATCGCCTTCGCATCGGTTATGCTTTTCTCCGAGGAGCTCAGGCGTTTGGGCAAGCTCGCGGTCGCGACCGCGGTTTTCGTTCCCAACCTGGCCCTGTGGTACGAAGGCGGTTACTTCGACACCAACGTGAATACCAAGCCTCTTTTGCATTTGTGGTCTCTCGGCATTGAAGAGCAATTCTACCTGGCTTGGCCGTGCCTGTTGTTCCTGGGTCGAGGGGGGCGGCGCCTGGCCGCGCTCACGGTTTTCTTGGCTACGGCATCTTTCCTCACCGGCATGCTTCAGGTGCATCGGGATTTGTCCGCAGCGTTCTACTGGCCCCTGGGCCGCGCCTGGGAATTGCTGGCGGGTGCGGGGTTGGCGCAGTGGGCGCTTTTCCGTCCGGAGCAAATCATGGCTTGGGGCTGGCCCCGGGAAATCCTGGGGTGGGGAGGACTCGCCTTCATCGCCGCAGGCCTCTTCGGCATGGATGGGTCGCTCGCGTTCCCGGGCGCGTGGGCGGCGATTCCCGTGCTCGGGACGGCGGGGCTCATCGCGGCGGGCCCGCAAGCCTTTTGCAACCGCGCGCTGCTTTCGAATCGCGCCATGCAAAGCCTTGGGCTGATCAGCTATCCGCTTTATCTCTGGCATTGGCCCTTGCTTTCCTATGCCCGCATCCTGGCGGGAGGCGACCCTTCCGCGGCGGTTCGCGGGGCTTGCCTGGCCGCGGCGCTACCGCTGGCCGCAGCCACCTATTTGTGGGTGGAAAAACCCATCCGCACGGGTCGTAAGCATCCGGGGACGGTACGGGCATTGGTGCTCGCTATGTCCCTGCTCGGCGCGATGGGGGCCCTGCTCTACTTTTCCGGCGGACTTCCCCACCGTAGACTCAATCTCCCCTTTGAAAGTCCGGCTTCGCGCCTGTACGGCCACGCCGGCCTTTTCGATCGCGCTTGCGCGGAAGATTTACATTCGCAACCGATGCGCTCCGAGATCTGCTTGACCAGCAGCAAGCGGCCGGAATACCTTTTCATCGGGGACAGCCACGCCATGTCCGTCTACTCGGCGATTGAATCGGGAGCCTACCGGCTGCCTGCCGCCCTGGTCGCGGGCCGATCATGCAAACTATATCCCGGTCTGGAAAACTCGCCCGAATTCCGATACGGGTACGAGGCCAAATGCACCGGCATCGAGCAGGATGCCATCCGCGTGGCCGCCGCCAACGCTTCCATCACCACGGTCATACTCGCCGCCGTCGGTCCCGATATGGGCGCCCCTTCGCCGTTTCTGCTCGCAGGCAGGCGGCTGAAGCATGGTGAAGCGCTGCTGCTGGGGCAGGGAAAAATGATCGATACCCTGCAAAGGCTGGGTAAGCGGGTGATATTCCTGATCGATACCCCGACCTTCCCGTATCAGCCCGGCGAATGCGAAGCGCGATATCCCTTCCCGGCTCCGAGGGATTGCCGCGTCCCGCAAGGGAAACTGTTGTCCACCCGGACCGAATACGTCCGCGCGGTCGATACCCTCGCCCAGCGTTATCCTTCCCTGTTGGTGGTCGACGCCGCGACCTCGGTCTGCGATGGGGAATATTGCGACATGAAGGCGAATGGACGCTGGCTCTACCACGATTGGGAACATCTGAATCCGCTGGGGGCCATGGCCGTGCTGAGGCTCTTCGAAAAAGCCGGATACATTCCGACCACCTTGGACAACCGCTGATGGCATCGAAGCACGCCTATCGTCCCGACATCGATGGTCTGCGCGCCGTCGCCGTGCTGGCGGTGGCCGCCTTCCACGGGTTTCCCGCCGCGGTACCGGGCGGCTTCATCGGGGTCGATGTTTTCTTCGTCATCTCCGGCTTCCTCATCACCGGTATCCTGCTGGGCCAGGCGGGTGAACCGGCGCAACGCATCCGCGTATTCTATGTACGCCGAATCCGGCGCATCTTTCCCGCTCTCATCGTGGTCCTGGCCGCCGCGCTCGCCTTCGGGACCATGGTTTTGTTCGCCGATGAGTTGCGCCGACTGGGAAAACTGGCCGTGGCCTCCGCCGCCTTCGTCCCCAATATCGCCCTCTGGCTCGATGGCGGATACTTCGACACCGCCGCCGACAGCAAACCCCTGGTGCATCTCTGGTCCCTGGGCATCGAAGAGCAATTCTACCTGGCCTGGCCCGCGCTACTGATGCTCGGCCGCGGCGGTCGCCGGCTAGCGATGCTGACGGGCCTATTGGCCATCGCTTCCTTCGGTTCGGGAATGCATCTGATCCACAGCGACGCCTTCGCGGCCTTCTATTGGCCGCAGGGCCGCGCTTGGGAATT